>JABDPK010000179.1 GCA_013042795.1 Saprospiraceae bacterium
ATAGGAAATCCGGACGGTGATGACCTGCCAAATAAAAAGATCTATGATCCACGTAAATGGTTAAGAGCAGGGGAGGATGCTTTCAGAAAAAGACTGACAAAAGCATTTGAAGACCTGAATTGTATCAATAAGTCGGTTTAATCAGGAAACAACCGTACCCAGTTTATCGGCGACGATCTTTTTTTCTTCTGAAAGTTGTTTGTGTGCTTTCAGGTTAAGCTGAAGCTCATCATACTTCTGCTCCCTGGCAAGGGTATTTATTCTCTTTTGAAGTTGTTCGAGCACTGCTTTGATCTTTTTGTGCTTGAACCTTAAAATAGATTGCAGGCTGTCCCTGAAGTAGTTCTCTTCAGGCATCTTTTGAGTCTGGAGGTAAACACCTTTGTCTTCCCAGTTCGCATAGTTATACGGGGACTGCATATTGTCTATTGAAAACTGCCTTATCTTCTCGTCTTTGTGATGAACAAAGTATTGATTTAGTGTCTGGCCTCCGTCACCGGATTCCACAAATTTGAAACCTTCTTCTATAATTTGCTTAAGCATAGGATCATCGAAATATCCGATGACTTCATGAATATTGGAATAGATAAAATCAGCAACGATAATTTCAGTTCCGTTTTCATTTTTGATGATCTTGTCACCTGCATTGACGATGATCCTGGCCAGATCCTTTTCCTGGTAGATATCATTGGCAGTTTCAAACTTCTGTTGCTGGTGATGGATTTTCTCTTCAGCAATAAAATCAGATTCGTTTATTTCCGGCGGTAACTGGCTTCTTTCCTGTCTTTCCCGTTCAAGACGTTTTTGACGAATGTTTTCCTTTATAGCCTTATTGATTTCCCTGATCAGTATTTTCTCATCAATTTCCATTCTCAATGCACATTGCCTGGTATAGAGAGATCTTTTTATAGGATCCCTCAATTTGGAAATACTGCCAATGATATTGTTGATCAGCTTCGACCTTTTGACAGGATCATCACCAGCTTCTTCGAGGAGAAGGTCCATCTTGAAGTAGATGAAGTCTTTTGCATTTTGTTCAAGGTAATTCTGGAATTCCTGGGATCCTGACTTCTTCATAAAAGAGTCCGGATCCTCTCCTTCAGGCAGAAGGACGAGTTTGACATTCATGTCATTTTCCAGGACGATATCAAGACCACGCATTGCGGCTTTGATACCTGCTGGATCACCATCATACAGGAATGTAATATTCTCTGTATACCTTTTGACTAGTCTTACCTGTTCGGTCGTTAATGCTGTACCACTGGATGCGACCACATTTTTAACCCCATTCTGAAATAAACTGATCACATCTGTGTAACCTTCTACGATATAGCAGTTTTCCTGTTTTCGGATTTCTCCTTTGGCCAGGTGCATTGCATAAAGGACTTTTCTTTTATTGTAAATCGGTGTTTCAGGTGAATTAATATACTTGGGTTGACTTTTACTGGTCGATAATGTTCTTCCAGCAAAAGCAATGATCTTCCCTGATACATTATGGATAGGAAACATGACCCGATTCCTGAAAAAGTCATAGCCGTTTTTGGATGTCAGTCCGATTTCTTTAAGGTAGTCTTCCTTAAATTGTTTTGCAATTGCTTTTTCTGTAAGTCCTTTGGATTCATCCGGGGAATATCCAAGTTTGAATTGTTTCAAAGTCTGATCCAGGAATCCTCTTTCCTTGAAATAGCTCATCGCAATGGCTTGCCCGTCGTTCGAATTAAAAAGTTTATCCTGGTAATAATCACCTGCAAATTCATTGATAATGTAATAACTCTCCTCAAGATTCTTTTGCTCCTTCCAGGCATCATCATCCTCCCTGTTGTCTTCTTCAAGTTCGATATTGTATTTGGCTGCAAGTGTTCTGATGGACTCAGGAAAAGAAAGATGATCATGGTCCATCAAAAATTGCACGGCACCGCCTCCTTTTCCGCATCCAAAACACTTGTATATATTTTTAGAAGGCGAAACAGTAAAAGAAGGTGTTTTTTCATCGTGGAAAGGACACAAACCTATAAGATTTACGCCACGTCTCTTTAGATTGACATATTCTTCAATAATATGTTCGACATGTGCCGTATTGAGTACTTCTTGTATGGATCTTTGAGAAATCAATGCATGCTTGTCTTCAAATAAACTAAATTTCGATAATAATCGCCTAAAAATACAATATCTGGAGAGCCTAATCCACAGAGCTTAATATATTTGCGCTTCCAAAATTTAATATGGATAATTATCAGGATATATCATTTCTGGATCTTGTCGATAAATACGGTGCACCACTGTATGCATATGACAGCAGCATTATAAAGTCTAATTACGAAAGATTTGTTAATGCATTTGATGTTGAAAAATTGACAGTGCACTATGCCTGTAAAGCTTTGTCCAATGTTTCAATACTGAAACTATTCAAACAATGGGGTTCCAGCCTGGATTGTGTTTCCATCCAGGAAATTCAGCTGGGCCTCATAGCAGGATTCAGTCCGCAGGATATTCTTTTTACCCCGAATAATATATCAGAGAAGGAATTTGATGATGCTGTAAATACAGGTGTAGCTATCAATGTGGATAATTTCGAGATGCTCGAATATTTAGGCGCTACATATCCTGATCTGCCGGTATGTATCAGGATCAATCCCCATATGATGGCTGGTGGCAACCGGAAAATATCTGTAGGTCATATAGGTTCGAAATTTGGAATTTCAATTCATCAACTTCCGCTGCTTGAGCGTATTGTAAAAAGCTTCAATATCAATGTTGAGGGAATCCATGTACATACAGGATCAGATATTCTTGACTCCGAGATATTTATTACCGCTGCAAAATTAATCCTTGGTGTCGTTGATCATTTTGATACTGTCAAATACGTGGACTTTGGTAGCGGATTCAAAGTGGCATACAAGCAGGGTGATTTGTCTACCGATATTTCTGATTTTGGAAAGGAATTCAGCGATACGTTCAATGCCTTTTGCAGAAGCAGGGGCAAATCCTTCGAATTGAAGTTTGAACCCGGAAAATACATGGTGAGCAATGCTGGCGCATTCCTTGTGCGGGCGAATGTGATCAAACAAACGACCTCTACGACTTTCGTTGGTGTAGATTCAGGGATGAATCACCTGATACGTCCCATGTTTTATGATGCCTACCATGAAATAATAAATATCAGCAACCCCGCGGGAAAGAAGAAAATTTATTCAATTGTCGGATATATCTGCGAGACAGACACATTCGGAGTAGACAGGCAGTTGAATGCTGTACGAAAAGATGATGTACTCATGTTTAATAATGCCGGCGCGTATTGCTATTCCATGGCTTCAAACTATAACAGTCGGTTCCGGCCACCAGAAGTATTAATTCATGAAGGAAAGGATTACCTAATTAGGAAGAGGGAGGTTTTTGAAGATCTGATCATAAACCAACCCAATCCTGAATTTTAGTATACCTCCTGGTCAGACGGGGCCAG
>JABDPK010000180.1 GCA_013042795.1 Saprospiraceae bacterium
TTAGCTTTTGTCCATCAAGTGTAAACTGAGCCTGGGCAGGATAAGGACTTTCTGTGTCATAGTTGAAAATAGCATTCCAGTGACCTGAAAAGTCATAGTTTTCTTCCGTAGGCAGGATATTAAACCTGTGATTTTGGCCATAAGTCAGTATAAATGGAATTTGGTAACCTTCCTTATAATTGATATGCCAGTAACCTTCAATAAAGTTCTCTTCATGGTATCCTTCCATGTAAGAATCAAATGCCACAAATTCAAAACGAATTGAATCTTTGGCGGTTTTCGGATCCCTGCCGAAATTGACATTCTCGATTTCAATGGATTCTTCACCATTCAGAAGGTAGACATGCATGGAGTCGTTGATATACTCTACATTCAAATTGAAAGGCAACTCGAAGTAGTCTTTGAGTTTTGTGGATTCACCTGTGATGGTCTGGCTTTCAATCAGCCCGGGTTCCGCCAGCTTAAGTACGCCTCGCCATTTTCCGGGAGGAAGTACCGTATAATTATTGATTGTTTCGATACAGGATGAGAAAGATAAGCTGATCAACAGAAGACTAAGAATTATCCGCATGATGGACTGGTTTATAAATTGTCTAATCTATTAAATATTATTAAGATCAAATTGGTTTAAAATGTAGGACAATAAGCCCCATCATTGTCATGTTCGCCAACAAATCGAATTGAGAATTCAAATGTATTGAAACCAAATTCAGAATCGAATGTATCCCTCAGATGAATATCATAAGAGAAACCGAAAATGAAAAGGCCTTTTTGTATTCCTACCAATGGGGTTATATTTTCAAGATGGGTTCCATCTAAATCATTTATAGCCGTCAACCACATTCCAAGGATTAATGATGATTCAAGTGATTTAAAAGTGTATTGGAAGTTGGTTCCGAGATCATACTGGCTGTGGTCTCCCTGTTTCTGAAAGACAAACCTTGGTTGAAGGTCGAACCTGTATTTCAATTCTTTATCCATACTCAAATGAAAAACATATTTGCCTGGCAGTTTCTGACTGAGATCAATACTTGGATTCGGGTTTTGAAGCCTGTTGAAATATGAAATATTCGGCGTGGTCAAATGATGAGAAGCCAGGCCAATATAATATCGGGTAGACTTATCCATAATAATAAAATAATTCAACCCGATAGAAAGATCAAGGCTTCCAATATTGTTGGGTGGAAGGACTTCTGAGGTAGGTCGGTCAAAGTCGTTGATCTGGTTAAATTGATCCTGGAAGGTAATATTATCGTAATTGATATTCCTCTGGATGATACCGAATTTCAAACCTGCTCCAAGATATGAAGCCCGCTTGTCACCAAGTCTTTTATGATAAGCAAAGTAAGACGATAATTTGTTTGTAGAAGACTGGAATTCGGTTACCTTATCACTCACAAAAAACAACCCAAGACCGAAATGGTCCTTGGTTTGAATCCTGCCAAAATTCATATCCATCCTTGTATCTCCTCCTGCAGCAAATGTTTTAAAAGGACTTTCAAGTGTATTATTCCATTGATCCCTGTAAATAGCAGTCATCCTGTAAGTACCTTCGTATGCACCTGTCAGTGCTGGATTCATGTGCATAGGAATAGCGAAAAACTGGGAGAAATGTTCATCTTGCCCACTCAGTGAAACACTGAATAATATCAAAAAGAGCAATGAGTTTTTAAATCGCATAGTGCAAAACTACAATTATAAAAGAAGAAACGATGAGAATTGTATTTTAGCTTTTCGAAGACCAAAAATTCTTGAAAAAAGAGCAAAATACTGAAGTTGGAATATGCCGTATTTCCATTGCATCACTAAGGGAAAGACCTGATCATCAGTCTTCTCTGGTGTCCCAGGTGTTTTTTGGTGAAAGAGTCATTTTTTTAAAGCGTAAGAATAAAAACTGGTTCAAGATCAGATGTCATTGGGATGGTGTGATCGGCTGGATTGATCCCAAACAATTTTATTTTTCTGATCAATTTGATAAAATTATTTCTCTGGATAGTTCGACTTTTTCTCTTGAATATATTCATGGTCTGAGCTCGGAAAAATCTACAATTCCGATCGTACTGGGTTCCAATTTATATAATTGTGATGGATTGACTGTAAAAATGCCATTCGGAAAATTTCAGTATTCAGGCCAGATCATTGATCTGAAACAGTCCAATTTTTCAAGAAAACTCCTTGTGACAATCGCTAAAAGATATTTGCATTGTCCTTATCTTTTTGGAGGTCGGTCCATTACAGGAACAGACGACTCAGGATTCATCCAGGTGGCATTCAAACTGATTGGGTTGAATGTACCGAGGTTTCCATTTCAAATTGCAAAATACGGTGAGGATGTTGGTTTTTTGAAAGAAGCCATGCCAGGTGATATTGCCCTCTTTGGTCCAGATGCACATACTATAAACCATATTGGTCTTGTCCTGGAGGATGAAAAAATCTTGCATGCAAATGGAAGGGTTAAAATAGACAGGCTTGACCACCAGGGAATATATGATCTTGAATTGAAAAAGTATACATTCAAATTAAGATCGATCAGAAGATTATTCAGTGAGATCGATTATTGATAAATCAGTTACTTTTAAATTCACTTATTCAGAAATAAAGTAAAATGTTTGAAAATCTATTGTCTCCACTTGATTTAGGGTTTACATCACTTAGGAATAGGGTGATTATGGGATCGATGCATACGATGCTGGAAGAGATCCCCAATGGCCTTGAAAGGGCAGCCCGGTTTTACGGGGAGAGGGCTAAAGGTAAAGTTGGTTTGATTGTGACCGGTGGAATCTCACCTAATGAAGAAGGTGTCGCCTTTATGGGATCAGCCAGCTTCACCAGGGAATCACAGGTAGCAGAACACAAATTAATCACAGATGCTGTGCATCAATATGAAACCAGGATATGTATGCAAATTCTGCACACAGGACGATACGGTTATTCTGATAAGTGTGTGGCACCTTCACCTATAAAGGCACCTATCAATATGATGACTCCAAGGGAGCTAAGTTCAGATGATGTTGAGCGAACAATAGAAGATTTTGTGCATTGTGCAAGCCTGGCAAAAAAAGCAGGATATGATGGTGTCGAAATAATGGGTTCGGAAGGGTATTTGATCAATCAGTTTATTGTACGACGAACCAATAAACGGACAGATAGCTGGGGAGGTGCTTATGAGAACAGGATGCGATTTCCTATAGAAATTGTGCGGAAGACACGTGAAGCACTGGGTAATAATTTTATCATTATTTATCGCTTATCATTACTTGACCTGGTTGAAGACGGGAGTACCTGGGAAGAAGTCATTCAGCTTGCAAAAGCAATTGAAAAGGCCGGAGCGACGATTATTAATTCAGGTATTGGCTGGCATGAAGCACGTATTCCTACTATTGGAAGTATGGTGCCCAGGGGTGGTTTTGCATGGATCACTAAAAGACTAAAGGGGGAGATAAGTATTCCTGTTGTATGTACAAATAGGATAAATACCCCGGAATTGGGAGATAGACTGGTGAAAGAAGAATATGCAGACCTTGTTTCAATGGCAAGACCATTTCTTGCAGACAGTGATTTTGTTCTGAAAGCTATGGAAAACAGATCCCATGAAATCAATACCTGTATTGCATGTAACCAGGCGTGTCTTGATCATACCTTTTCCATGAAAGTGGTCAGTTGTCTCGTAAACCCCAGGGCCTGTCATGAAACTGAATTAGAGTATCTTCCTGCAAGCACCAGCAAAAAAGTTGCTGTAGTAGGTGGAGGTCCGGCCGGAATGGCTGCAGCCAGTATTTTAGCTCAAAGAGGACATTCCGTGGAAATGTATGAGTCCGGTCCAAAACTCGGTGGCCAGTTCAACCTGGCCAAAGAAGTTCCGGGGAAAGAAGATTATGCAGAAACCATTAGGTATTTCGAAAGTATGATCAGTAAATATGGTGTAAAACTTCATTTGAATAAGAAAGTCAAAAGTACCGATCTGATGGATCATGGGTTTGATGAAATTATTATAGCCACAGGCGTTACTCCTAGAATTCCACAATTCAAAGGGATAGATCATGTGGATGTTCACTATTATGATGAAGTGTTATCAGGAAAAGTCATACTTAAAGATAAAATAGCAATTGTTGGCGCAGGAGGAATTGGAATAGACATGGCCGTATTCCTTACTGAAGAACGACATGAAGAATCAGAATCTATTGATGCTTTTATGCGGAAGTGGGGTATAGACCCGGACTATTCAAATCCTGGAGCCTATAAACTACCTCAAAGTCAAAAAACGGACAGGACAGTTTACCTGCTTAAAAGATCTGGAGGCAAACACGGTAAAAACCTTGGAAAGACGACAGGATGG
>JABDPK010000181.1 GCA_013042795.1 Saprospiraceae bacterium
AGCCACTAGAATCAAGTTTTCGGGAAAAATTATCTTATCACGTTGAATTTATAGTATAAACTGCCTGACTGGTTGCTGATTCTAAGGATGTGAATGCCCTGGTTTAAACTGGAAACATCCAAGCTTACAAATCCATTTACGTTTGATTCCATTTCGAGTTTGCCTCCAATATTGATAACCTGGATGTTCCAGTTATCATTATTAATTCCAGTTTCCCTGATGTTAAGGAAATGACCCGTTGGATTAGGATAGATTACAAATCTGTTTGTGTCTTCCAATAAGTCCTCTGTAGCTGTAGATGCAGGATCAATATTGATGTCGAAATTTGTTTGATCAATCCAGCCTCCTTGACCATCGATGACTGTAAAAACAAAGAAATCAATTTCCTTGTCGATGCCTTCGTGAAGGTATTCCACGAGCCCATTATCTATATCGCTCTGAGTGAACTGACCTCCAATTGACAATAATTGATCATTAACCAGAATAGAACCTTTTTCGGGTTGTTGAACAATAGTGAATATGAGTTCATTGGCCGTATTGTCATTATCCTGGGCAAGAAGTATATTTCCAGTAATTGTAGCAATATTTCCAGGTGCAACATCCAGCGTATTATTATTAACAAGAAATGGACTATTCAGGCTGATATTTGAACAAACCTCAAGGCTGAAGTTCTGGAATTGACCTCCTTCCCCGGCTACAGTATCTTCTATTTTAAGCGTCCATTCACCGCGAATATCTTCCCCTATAAATGCATCCAGGGAAGCTTTTTCCGGTTTCATTGTAAGTCCATTATTCAGTGAACAAGTGAAATTTACAGGAGATTCGCTATCAAATCCGACATTAAAATTACTCCCAAAACACCTGTTTTCGAAGAGTAATACTTCCGTTTGAATCGGGCTGATCAGTGTGGCTTTTAAATCCCCGATTCTCTGATGTATTCCTTTGATATTTTTAACATTCACATCACTGATTTCCCCGACATCGAAGATTTCAAGCGTAGAACTTACTGTCGGTCGGCCTGTTGCGGATATGTTGGTTGGAAGATCTTCGGATTCAAAAGACCTGCAACTTAGAGAAACAGTTCCAAATGTATGAACCGGACTGACTGTAGCTGCACCACATTTATTTGTGGATGTGACCCTCCAGTAGTACAAGGTGCTGTTACCCAAGGCCACCTGCGGAACAATCTGGCTTATAGTTAAACCTTCTTCATAAATAATATTACTGGTACCAAATGCTGGACTATCAGATACTTCAAGGATATATTCTGTCGCATTCAGGGCAGGATTCCATGAAAACTCGGGAGTGCCATTGAGGCCTGAGGCACCGTTGACAGGAAATAAAACTTCAAATTCATCGAAATTGGTTCCAGTAACATTCAGTGAAATAATCTGGTTCACTGTATCTGCATTCTCAGAAGTCGCCCTGACAACAACATCGTAAACATCTGTATAAAGTACGTTACTCATATCGATTGTAAGGATGGATGTAGCATCAGGCGCAATCGGGTTCTCTGAAAATGTAACTTCTGCTTCCGGGGGTAATCCTGAAACGACTTCAAGAAATAGTTCGTTTTCAAAATTTTGGAATGCTGTACCTCGTATTTCAATATCTACAGTTTCCGGAAGACAAAAATCAAATGTGTTATCAGATACATCAATAAAAAATCCTGGTTCGGCTGGTTCCCTGATAAAGAGTTCTGAAGCTCCTACATTGAAAAATATATTGTCATGTGCTTGTACCTTAATTCGGCAGTTGTCGCTAATCTCGTTGGGTACAATAATAACTTCACTTCCATCATTCGGCGTATTTCCCTTTAACAGTATATCAAAGTTCTGTCCACTATCTGTAGATAGATAGATATCAACCGAAGAACAATTGACTGGAGAATTATCTGTATTTGCTACATCCCATGCTATAGTCAGTGTATCGCCTACTTCCTTGAATAAAAGTTGGTCCGGGTAAGTCACAACAAATGGTCCTGCAGCTGAAGTAGATTTAAATGCGACGTCATCCCACACCGTATATCCTGCACCTGGATGGTTATCCTTTACCGTAAACCTGAAATTCAAATCCCGGCTATAAGTAGGTAAAACTTCCCTGATATTGGATGTTCCATTTAATACATCGCTCATTTTGGGAAAAACCCTGGTATTATCCGATGAAGGAGGCAAAGATCTGAAACTGGGTGCATTATTTAGTGGCGTTCCAAGCTCACTGCTTGGTCCTGTATTCATTTGCTCCCAATTATAGGTCATAGCATCACCATCGGGATCTTCAGCCACACCAGTCAACTGGAATGGAGTGGAAACAGGTATATAGAAACCGGATTCATATTCCAGGAAAATATCAGGGGTATGATTCCCAGAAATTTCTTCTACGCCACATGTTGTCGCATTGACATGATTAATAAACTGTCCTAAATTGCCGACATGAAAATAATCATCATTATTGCTAACAATATTATTGGCACCACCGCATGACCCGGCATAGGAGAGGATCGTAGAACCACTTCCGGGTTCCCACCCTGTTCCGGGAGAAAACTGACCCTGTGAAGGCGGACAATTATTCCATGAATGTCCACCTGAAAACTGGTGTCCGATTTCATGGGCAGTTGTTTGCACCATAAAAGAGGAAATATTTCTTGTGCCTACACAACTTACGCCACCCCCTTTATTTCCACTACAAAGTGATCCAAGGAATGCAATTCCCGCGACACCATCTGTACAAAATGATGTAAAGACGTGACCAATATCAAATGAATTGGAACCAACAATAGCATCAATAATTCCATCATTTTCACCAAGTGTTGTGCTTCCTGAAT
>JABDPK010000023.1 GCA_013042795.1 Saprospiraceae bacterium
ATACTACGCGACGATCAAACCATTTGTCTTTATGGACAAGTTGTTCCTGATCGCACGTGCAAAGGATGGCCTGGTCACTTTCTTGTTCAATGAAAAAGATATGAAGTGGAAACAAGCCCCTGTAGACCAGTTCTTCCCTGTATTCTCAGATGAAAAACTGTGGGACAAACCGGAATACTATTCAACGATTAAGCCGTTTGTTTTCCAGGACAAGTTATTCCTGATCGCAAGAGACAAAGAAGGATTGATCACTTTCATATTCAATGAAAAGGATATGAAATGGAAACGCGCTCCTATCGACAAGTTCTTCCCCGAATTTTCAGACATGAAGATGTGGAATAAGCCTGAATACTATTACACCATTCAGCCGGTGCCGGTCAAAGACAAGTTGTTCTTACTGGCCAGATCAAGCAAAGGCCTTATCACATTCTTGTTTGATATGAAGGAAATGAAATGGAAACGAACACCAATTGATGAATTTGTTCCTGAATTTTCTGATCAGAGAAATTGGAATAAACCAGAATACTATTCTTCAATTAAGCCACTCGCTATCAATAAAAAATTATTCCTGATGGCTCGTGACAAACGAGGAATGTTTACTTGGACATTTAATATGCCAAGTAACTAAATGTTTTTCTTACAGTGATTTTCTAAATCAGAAAAAACTCCCAGACTGCAGGCATCGTTCTGCAGTCTTTTTTTATCCTGGTTGTTTCTCAATGAGAAAAACATTAAATATGTCGGATAATCAATAAGACATCTCACGCAAACAACAAATACTAAGTCGCGCCGCCAAACTTTTCAGGGAAAGAGGTTACTCTGCAACCTCCATGCGTGATATCGCCAAAGCTATGGGTATGGAGGCCGCAAGCCTTTATAATCATATAGATTCGAAGCAGTCTATTCTTTCAGAACTTTTACTCAATATCGCCAAAGAGTTTACAGATGGTATGGCTGCCGTTCAATCCATGGAAATTCCTTCCATAAAGAAACTTGAAGCCCTTGTTTCTCTTCATGTTCGACTCACAGTCCAATATAATGACTCGATATCTCTCATTCCCGGTGAATGGGTCCACCTTGAAGGAAAATCAATCAGGGAGTTCACAAAACTGAGAGATCACTATGAATTGGCGTTTAAGGATATCATGAAAGAATGTATCAAAGAAGGATCTCTCCGCGATCAAAATATAGAAATAACCAGCTTTTCAATCCTGTCTACCCTCCGTTGGCTTTATTCCTGGTTTTCGAAGAATAAAAATATCGATGTGCACATTCTCGAAGAAGAAATGATTCAATCTCTCATATATGGCCTTAAGGCTACTAATATTGATTGAATTATAGGATCATAGAATGATTCTACCCCTTATATAGCTTTTCACTAAAAATATTAGAGCATTAGAACATTAGAACATTAAAGCATTAGAACATTGAACATCTAACTAACATTTGTTAGTTTTGCATCAGATTTCAAACCATGTCTGATAAATTTCATACCCTGCTACTCAAAGATGTAAACAAGACCACGGAAGATGCTGTGGTATTAACTTTTGATGTCCCTGAAACACTCGCATCTACATACGATTTTATTCATGGACAATACCTGACCGTCAAAGCCTCAATTGACGGGGAAGATGTTCAAAGAGCTTATTCTCTTTGTTCCTCCCCTATCGACAAAAGCTGGAAGGTTGCTGTGAAAAAAGTACCAGGCGGACGATTTTCAACTTACGCCAATGAAATACTTGAGCCAGGGCATGCACTTGAAGTAATGCCTCCCGATGGACGTTTCTATGTCAATCTTGAACCAGACAAGCAAAGAAATTATATCGCCTTTGCAGGAGGTAGTGGAATCACACCTATCCTTTCAATTATCAAAACGCATTTGGCAGGTGAGCCAGGCTCGACATTCAAGCTGTTCTTCACCAACAAAAATTCGGCATCGATCATGTTGAAAGAAGAACTGGAAGCTTTGAAGAACAGGTATATGGATCGGTTCGAGATCTTCTATTTTCTTACACAGGAACAAAGAAATATTGAATTATTCAATGGCAGGATGGATCATGATAAGCTGGATATCATTTTTAAAACCATTGCCGATCTCGGGGATACAGATCATATTTTTCTTTGCGGACCCGAAGAAATGATATTTACCGTACGTGATTATCTTATCGAAAAAGGCACACCCAAAGATCAGCTCCACTTTGAACTGTTTACTTCCAATACCGAGGATAAAAAA
>JABDPK010000190.1 GCA_013042795.1 Saprospiraceae bacterium
TCTATGATGTACCCGATGGAAAGCATAAACTGGAATTCAGGGCAAAAGCCGGTGATAATAATTTCAGCAGGATCAAGTCTGTTGAGATTGTAAAGAAAGCCCCACTGATAAATGGTTTGTGGCCATATATATTTATTACCCTTGCCGGATTACTTTTGCTGGCTATCATACTGATCATCCGAAACGGTATCAGGTCAAAAGCTCTAAATGCTGAAAAAGAAAAGTTGAGACTCAAGCTGGAAGTTTTGAAAACAGAACAAAAACTGGGTCAGCTGAGAATGAATCCTCATTTCCTTTTCAATGCCTTAAACAGTATCAGCGGCTTGATTGCATTGGATAGAAATACTGAGGCCAGAAAACATTTGAATGCCTTTTCTCAAATGATGCGAACACTGCTTGATCATTCTTTTACAGAAGTGACAACATTGAGCATGGAAATCGAATTCCTGGAACGATATCTCGAGATCGAGCAAATGATAAGGAACAACAAATTTGATTACCAGTTTGAAAATCATACGGATGATGACACAAGGATTCCGGTAATGATCATTCAGCCATTTGTTGAAAACGCCATTTTGCATGGTATTAAATACAAGGATGGTTCGGGACACATTGATCTTCGGTTTCAAAGGCAAGACAGATACGTCAGGGTTGAAATTGAGGATGACGGGATTGGAAGGACAAATGCGGGAAAATATAAAAAGGAAGGGCATTCCTCGAAAGCTATTGAAGTGATAAAAGAGCGCCTGGAAAAACTGGACAAATGGAACAAGCAACAAAATATTGTTTATGTAGATCAATATGATCAAAAGGGGAACCCAAGTGGAACAAAAGTTATTTTATTAATACCGATTCAATAGAAATCATGGCCAAGAAAATAAAAGCAGTAATTATTGATGACATGCCACTGGCGATTGCGAGCCTTCAAAAGGATATTGAAGACACTGCTTTGGACATTGAAGTCGTAGGTACGGCAGAAGGTGTGATTTCGGGAGCCAAACTTTTGAAATCTGTAGAACCGGACCTGATATTTTTAGACATACACATGGGTGATGGTGATGGATTTGATTTACTGGACATCATCGATAACAAACAATACAAGGTTATTTTCACCACAGCATCCAGGGATCATGCGATCAAAGCCTTCCAGTTCTCTGCAATCGATTATCTTTTAAAACCTATTGATCCCGAATTATTAAAGAAAGCGATTGAGAAGATGAAGGGAGAGGCTGAAGAGGCGCCTGAAAGTTTTTCCGGGTCGATTACCCTTAATACCCAGGAAGAAATAAGATTGGCACGGATAGATAAGATTATTCGTTTGGAGGCAATGGGGAATTACACAAACTTTCATTTTGTCAACGAACCAAAGTTGCTGGTGACAAAAACACTGAAAGAATTTGAAAGGATTTTACCTGATCATTTTTTAAGGGTTCACCAGTCTCACCTGGTCAACAGGAATCATATCAAGGCATATATCAAGACTGAGGGAGGATATCTGTTGATGAACGACGGAAGTCATGTTGCCGTTGCTGTCAGAAAGAAACCAGGGCTAATCGAGCTTCTTTCAAAATAAAAAACCCCGCTACCTTTGTAGCAGGGTGGAACAATCCGTCTTCCTAAAGGCAATTCATCAGAGGCTGGTACAGCCTTCATGAAAAGTAATAACACTGATCTTTACGCTTCCGTCCGGTAATGTCCTGATCTCTACAGGACTATCCAGGTTGATTTTAATATGGTCTATATTTCCGGATACATTGGCCAGGAAGACTGAACTTTGGTTGTAGGCGATCCTTTCATTTTTAGTTAAAAGCATCGACCTGAGCAAATTGTAGGCTTCTGATATGTGTCTGCCAGGCAAAATAATACTGGCTTTAAAGTGATAATCTGAATCTTCTCTTTGCAGCCTGATACCATTTTCAAGGTGCTGCACAAGTCCGTATTGTCCTTCTGTGCGAATGGTGTCAGCTTCACCAATCTGGTCAAAATGATATTCTGCCCATGCCAGCAGGGGATAACTGAGGTCAAGGTCCTCCTGGGTCAGTTCAAATGACAGCATTGGGAATGGCAGATCTGATGTAAACCCATCAAAGATGTATCCTTCCAATCCCTGGTACCGAACTTTTATCCAATGGCCTGACATCCATTCAATCGTTTGGGATTTATTCGTTTTTTCGATGATTTGAACGTTTTCACCAAAAGGAATGACCTTCAGCATTTGACCTTCAAGAGTTGGAATTGCTCTAAGGCTCAACCCGGAAAGGGCATATACATTTACTCTTTCTATTTGTGGGATGGTATCGGCTTTTGCACTAAATGCGGCAAAAGAAATGATCAGAATGCATATTAAATTTTTCATGACATATTTGTTTTTGGTGAATAATCTTTACAATTCAAATATGCATGTACCCTGGATCGGAAGTTCCGGTCAAATATCAGTCGTTGTGTTTTTTCGATTATTCGTTTGGCAATTCCTGATTTGCTTTATTCTTATCAGGAATGTGGAAAAGCTGAATAAGTGTGACTGCGGTAAACAGCATCATGTAATACATGAAAAACCGCCATGTAGAAGTAATAAGTGGTAGCAGGTCTTTAGGTATTTGTTTTTCAAACAAAAGGAAGAAGGTGGCCTCTGCGCCTCCGGTTGCACCTGGTGTCGGGATAAATATCATCGTGAGGTAAACGATCCATTGTTGAATATAAACCTGGAAGGGTTTAAACTCTATTCCTAAAGCATACAATAAAATAATTAAGACAGTAAAGCGGCTCAGCCATTGAAAAATCAATATAAGAAAGCTGATCGTAAAATATCCGAATCCGTCCTTACTCACTTTTTTGAAAGCCTCGATCATTTCATGCCAGCTTTGACCAAGATCATGACGGATTTTACCCCACGCTTCACGGTATTTGATTGGTACGATAGAAATATTCAGCCGTCTGAAAAGAATCCTGAGTGCAATGAGTGCAAACATACCCAGGGCTATGTATTGCCATTCTCTGAGAAGAAATTGCCAGATTGAGCCAAGGATTTTAAAAACTTCCTGACGGGCATGAAAAAAGGCGACTATGAAGACTATGCAATACATCAGAAAATCTTCAAAACCACCCAGCAGGGTCAGAAATCCTGCTTTACCGGTAGATAGTCCATTTTTGATCAGCAAAGCCATTTTAATTGGTCCTCCACCGATCAATGTAGGCGTGATCGCCTGTCCTAACTCGGTATATATGGCAATCTTTAATCCCTGTTTGTATCGAATCCTGGTTTTCAGATAATGCGTCCATAGGGTCAGTCGGGCGCCATGACCAATCCAATTCATTGGAAGCAAAAGCAGGATCAGGAATACATACTTGAGTTCAATTTCATGCAGGTATTGGAAGATGTTCCGGTCATTCGTCAGCAGTAAAAAGATAAGGTGGGCGACTATCCCAATAGAGATTACAATAACCAGTCGGTTGATGGTCTTTTCAAGATTGAATTTATATGAAGAGATCAGATTATTTTCCACAGCGGGTTATTGCTCATCCAAAAATAAAAGAATAAGCCACTTCTGTAATTATAAATCCGATATGATATGCAGGAGTTCTGATGTCATCATGGCCGTGGCACCCCATAATACTTCTCCTTGGAGGTCGAAGTAGGGAACTTGTTTGAGCAGGTGGCTACGCACCTTAAGATCTTTGGTTTTCCTGTTATGGGGATCGATGAGATGGGTTAGGGGAGAAGTGATGACGTAGTCTACCTCTGATTCCTGTAATTTATATTCTGGTTTAAAATCAATGAATCCAACGACAGGTGTCACAATAAAATTACTGACATACACATAGATTGGAGACAACTGTCCGAGCACTTTAATTTTATTGGATGGTATGCCTATCTCTTCTTCTGTTTCTCGCAGTGCTGTATCTATCATATGTCTGTCGCTTTGTTCGATTTGTCCACCAGGGAAACTGACTTGCCCTCCGTGTTTGTCCATGGGGTTTTTTGTGGGTCGCTTGATGAAGATGAGTTCGAGGTCATGTTTGTTTGATGGATAGAATAATGCCAGAACACCAGCTTTCCTTGCTGAATCGGGAAATTGCAGGTATTCCCTTGTTTTGATCGGGGACATTAAGGATTGGGCAGACCATCCGGGGAGATTAAGTTCAAGTCTGTTCTGAAGTAATGATATTTGTTTTGGCTTTATCAAGTCCGGCTTAATGCTTGGTAAACTGCAATAATAAAACCTTTGTTTATAGGAAATAGTTTATCTGGAGCTGGTTAAAGCAAAATTTCTACTGGAAAA
>JABDPK010000194.1 GCA_013042795.1 Saprospiraceae bacterium
ACTTCCCGTTTCCATTAAAACCAAACAAAAGATATTTACCGGGTCCATTTGACATGATATTATAATAGATACACCCATACCATTCTTCGGGACTCATTTCCATGGCTTCCATAACTTCCCGGGGATAATCATTTTGCTTAAATTCAATAAAACTGCCGTCAGGCTTTACCAGGTAACAATAGTATTCGAATTTATTATCATCCAGTTCCAATTGCCAACTCATTAATTTAAATGCATTGTCTTCGGGTTGCAAAACCGATACGCCTTCCAAAAAAGAAAGATCCTTTTCAAATAAATTATGACTTGAAATGTAATTGTCAAAAGCCGTTCTGAATAAAGTCCCGGCTTTTTCCCTGTTCTGAGATTTGGATGCATTTATCATGACATCGCCATAGAACACAAGGTCACCTTTATAGTCTTCTTGTGCCTGTGATGTAAAGAACAAAAAGCAAAAAGAAAGTATGTATAGACATTTCATCCATATGTGATTTGAAATATAACGATGTAAAACAAAGACTAATTGTAGTTTAAGCTGTACAGCAATGGATCAGCTTATTGTAATCAGGTCTGTCTGAAACCGTTTTATGGACGTAACTGTTTCGAAGTTGTCCATCCCTGAAAAGGAATATTCCTGGCATCTGCAGGCTGTCTCCTATTTTTTCCATAGTCCACCTGATACCTTTTTTCCTGGCTTCAAAACCTCTTACCCAGGTATTAAAACCAAACAGTTGGCTAAAGTTCCCTTTTACTAATCCAAACTTGGCATATAATTCACATTCAGGATCAGAAATATGTTTAACATCAGGCAGCCCGAATTCTGAAAAATAGCTTTCTGCCAGTTCTTCAGTGGCCATATGAACGAAGACAAGTTCGACATTACCGGCATCAATCTCTTCTTTCTTTTTTGCAAGATCAAACAGAGCTTCCCTGCAAAAAACACAACCGAAATGTCTAAGGAAAACAAGCATGACCGCCTTGTCCAGAGACAGATCATGCAGGTTTTCTTCAGTATTTATTTTTATTGTTTTAAGATCCATAAGATCTGTTAAATCAATTTCATGTTTTTGAACGAAGTAATCACTTCATTGACAGCCTTTGCAGAAGTTCTTAACATTTTTTTCTCCTCGGCATTCAACTTCAGCGTAATAATCTTCTTAATACCTTCTTTTCCTAACTGTACCGGAACGCCCAGGAACATATCCTTTACGCCGTATTCTCCAGTCAACCAGACACTACATGGGAAAATCCTGCCGTCATCTTTGATGATAGACTCTACCATTTGAGCTGCTGCGGCACCTGGTGCATACCAGGCAGAAGTGCCCATTAGCTTTACTAACTCTCCTCCACCCTTTTTTGTTCGCTCAACGATGGAATTTAATTTTCTTTTGTTGATCATGTCAGTTACTGGAATACCGGCAACGGTCGTAAATCTTGGTAAAGGCACCATCGTATCTCCATGTCCTCCCATCAATACAGCCTGGATATCCTTTGGAGAAACACCAAGTTCCGTAGATAGAAATGCTCTGTATCTTGCTGTATCAAGAATACCAGCCATACCAATGACTCTTTCCGGCTTTAACTTGGAAGCTTTCAACGCTGCATAAGACATTACGTCAAGTGGATTTGAAACGATAATGAATATAGGATTCTTCGAGTACTTCAAAATTGATTTAGTGACAGAAACCACAATTTTGGCATTCGTTGAAATCAGGTCATCGCGGCTCATTCCGGGCTTACGCGGAATACCTGCTGTTATTACAACGATATCGGATCCTTTTGTATCTGCATAGTCACCTGTTCCAGTCAATTTCGTGCTATAATAGTCTACAGGAGCCTGTTGCCAGCTATCCAATGCTTTACCCCTGGCGAAATCATCTTTGATGTCTATAAGGACAACTTCATTAACAATATCTTTGTGGGCCAAAACATTAGCTACAGTAGCTCCAACATTTCCAGCACCTACAACTGTTACCTTACTCATAATATATTTGATTTAATTTTAATAATATTGCGGTGCAAATGTATGGCATTTTATTCATCTTAAATCAACTAAAATGTATTCACGAACAACATTTAATTGATTATTTGTAAATACTTTTATCAAAAAATTCTGCATGAAATACATAATTACTTTTTTAAGTGCTTTTTTATTCTTCCAATTTTCTGCCCAGGCCCAGGCTTTTAAATGCGGTACCGATCAAAGCGATGCTTTCATGGAGGATTTGATAAGGAACAAGAAAAATTGGGATAACACCATGCAAAAAGCACAGGTAGAACGATTTGTGCCGGTACAGTTTCATCTAATTGCAAATAATGATGGATC
>JABDPK010000196.1 GCA_013042795.1 Saprospiraceae bacterium
GTAGATGCAGTAGCAAAAAACAGATCCACTTCCCCGTATGGAACAATCGTGGCTTTCTCTGAATCTCCTCTCGATGAAAACTTATTAGTCGTAGGGACAGATGATGGATTAATCCAGCTAAGTATGGATGGAGGCAACTCCTGGCAAAAAATAGATAATATTCCGGGTGTTCCTGATCGTACTTACGTCAATGCAGTCTTTTGCTCAAAGCATGATGAAAATGTGATTTATGCAGCATTCAATCATCATAAATACGGAGATTTCAAGCCTTATATATTCAAGAGCAAGGATAAAGGAATGAGCTGGCAAAAGATCAGTAATAATTTACCAGAAAGAGGAAGTGTGTATAGTATAGAAGAGGATCATATAGATCCGAATCTGATTTTCTGTGGAACTGAATTCGGCGTATTCTTTAGTTCCAATGGGGGTAGCCGATGGAAGCAAATCAAGTCCGGTGTGCCCACTATTGCAGTTCGCGATGTGGCCATTCAGGCCAGGGAAAGCGACCTGGTTCTGGGGACTTTTGGACGTGGCTTTTACGTTTTGGATAATTATTCAAGTTTGCGTGGTCTTGGTGAAGGAGAAATTGCTGAAGATTCAAAAATATACCCGGTCAGAGATGCATTAATGTGGGAACAAAGTAAACCATTAGGATTACCAGGTAAAGCATTTCTTGGTGATGGACTTTATACAGGTGAAAATCTTGGTCCTGTTATGTTCATGGATTATTACTACAATGAAAAAGAAGAGTCACTGAAAGATAAACGGCGAAACAAAGATAGCGAAGATGCAAAGGAAGGTAAGAGTAATCCATATCCAAGTTATGAAGCTTTACTTCATGAAAGCAGGGAAATGTCGCCACAATTGGTTTTTACCATAAAGGATAAGGCGGGTAATGTCGTCAGAAAAATAAATAAGAAACCCGGAAAAGGAATACAAAGGCTGACATGGGATTTACGCTTTGCACCTAAAGATCCTATAGATCTTAATAAGTCATCATTCTATAATCCATTTGCAGGAAGAACTGAAGGTACGTTGGTGGAACCTGGACAATATACCATTGAAATGTCAAGAACGCATAACGGAGAAACCACGCCTCTGGCAGGTCCGGTAGCATTTAATGTCAAGGCATTGAACAATACTGTTTTACCTGCAGATAACAGGACAGACAAAGTAGCATTCCAAAGAGAAGTTGCTGAATTTAGCAGGAGAGTGCAAGGGACCCAGTCATTGCTCAGTGAAATGAGAGATAAAATGCGACATATCAAAGAAGCTATAAAATTGGTCGAACAACCAGGCGATGAACTTCTGGATGAGTATTATAGCCTTAAAATGAAAATCGATGATGCAAGCAGGGAGTTGGGAGGAGATAATATCAAAACCAGATTGGACATAGATCAGCCTCCAAGTCCTGCCAGTCGCCTGGGTTGGATTAATTACGAACAGAAGTATTCAACATCGACACCAACAGGAACACATCGGATGAGCCTGGCTATTGCCAAAGAAGAGTTTGAACCGATATTGGAACGTATAAAAGCCATGGCAACTAAGGAGATGGATGCATTGGAACAGAAACTTGAAGATGTTGGTGCACCATATACTCCAGGCAGGGCATTGAAAATGATAGATTGATTTAAATAACAATTTTCAATGAAGTAATAAAATGAGGATTCGGGCTTAAGCCGAATCCTTTTTTTTATTCGACTTTTAAACTTACACTGTCATCATCGCTTTGACCATCCTCATCGTAAGCGGTAAATGTTAATGTAAACTCATATGGACCCGTAGTCACATTAGGATCCAGCAAGAGTCCAAGCTGAAAAAATATTTCGGTCAGATTAGAAGCGGTACTGATGTCTATTTCTTGTTGCTGATCGGGCGCATTATCACTTTCAATTAATAGATCAATTCGCGTTACCGCTACATCATCAGTAGCAACCCCGGTTATACTAATAGAATCTCCTTGCGCATATATTGATCCATCTGCAGGAGATTGAATCTCCATCGTAGGGCCATCATTGGAGCTACAGGCTATAAAAAAAAGAGATGTGAGAATAAAAAATAAAAGTGTTGATTTATACATATGGTGTTTTGATTTATTAAACGAACTACACGATTCAGTAGTATGGAAAATTTGATTTTATAAAACAAAAAAAGGGACCATCATTAAATGTGGACCCTTTTAGTTTTTGTTTACTTAGTGATCTAGTCCAAAGCCGGTATTCTCAATATCTGACCTGGATAAATTTTATCCGGGTGTGATAACATTGGCTGGTTAGCTTCGAAAATAACGTTGTATTTCATTGCATCACCATAAACATCCCTGGAAATTTTAGATAATGTATCTCCTGATTTTACTTCGTGGAAAGTTGATTCCGGTTCCGGGTTCGTAACAGTAATTGTATCTGATACGCTACCTACACCTTCGACATTTCCGACAGTAAGGATGATTTTTTCCCTGTCTGCGTTTGTCATTGTAGATCCATTAACGATGACGTGATCGGCAAATTCGATTTGCAGGTCGTTGACAGGAATACCCAATCGATTGATTTCAGCTTTTAATGCATCTTCTTTTGATAAAGGAGCAGGAGCAGCTTCTACCGTTTTGTCTTTCTTCCCAAATAATTTGGCGCCGGCACCTTTAATAAATGAAAATAATCCCATTTTGTTATTGTGTTTAGATTAAAAAATAATTAGAATCCCTATTACGTGAATTTTAATTGGAAATGCAAACTTTTTAGAGTTAAAAATGCTTTAAAATGAATAAAATTTGAATTTCATAATTTGCTATTGAGTGATTTATAATATTTCAATACATACAATTAAGATGACAGAAATACATTATAAATTAAAGTAATATCTTCACATTATGAGTAATCCTATTTTGGATCCAAGCGAAGAGCATCTGTCATCAGATGAAAAGCATCTTGAAAAAGCTTTAAGACCAAAAGTACTTTCTGACTTTGCAGGTCAACCTAAGATTGTAGAAAACCTGAAGGTGTTTATCCAGGCGGCCAGGTTGCGATCGGAAGCTTTGGACCATGTACTTCTGCATGGCCCTCCTGGTCTTGGTAAAACAACATTAAGTCATATAATTGCCAATGAAATGGGTGCAACACTCAAACTCACCTCCGGCCCGGTGCTGGAAAAACCAGGTGATCTTGCAGGACTGCTGACGAACCTGGAAGAAGGTGATGTGCTTTTTATTGATGAGATCCACAGATTAAACAACGTCGTAGAAGAATACCTTTATTCGGCCATGGAGGATTATTGCATCGATATCATGATCGATTCCGGTCCGAGTGCAAGAAGTATTCAACTGGATTTGAATCCTTTTACTTTGGTTGGAGCTACAACAAGAATGGGATTGCTGACTTCACCTTTGCGTGCGCGATTTGGTATTAATTTTCACCTGGATTACTATTCAACAACTGTTCTTGAAGGTATTATTAAACGAAGTGCCGATATCCTCAATGTCATCATAGATAACGATGGCGCATCTGAAATCGCCCGACGAAGCAGGGGAACACCAAGAATTGCCAATGCTTTACTTCGCAGGATCAGGGATTTTGCTCAGATAAAAGGCAATGGAACAATAGACAAGGCGATTTCACAATACGGGCTGGAAGCACTAAATGTAGATGAGGGAGGTCTCGATGAAATGGATAACAGGATCCTGTCTGCTATCATCGAAAAATTCAAGGGAGGACCTGTAGGTATAACCACAATTGCCACTGCCGTAGGAGAGGAAGCAGGTACAATAGAAGAAGTTCATGAACCATTCCTGATCATGGAAGGGTATATCCAGAGAACATCAAGGGGCAGGGAAGCCACGCAGAAAGCTTATGAACATTTAGGTATTGTGCCACCGGCAAAAGGGGGAACGCTTTTCTGAATTAATAATTAATATTTAAAAATTGAAAATGGATTTGTGTAGTATATTTAACTATACAATCATTGAAAATGAAGAACAACATCATTAAGCAAAAGAGTTTCACTTTTGCAGTTTCAATTATCAGGGCAAACAAGTTTCTCCTCCAACAAAAGCAATTCATTATAGCGAATCAATTATTCAGAAGCGGAACCTCAATTGGCGCGATGGTCAGAGAAGCTGAAATGGCTGAAAGTAAAAAAGACTTTATCCACAAGATGTCAGTTGCACTTAAAGAAGCAAATGAAACAGATTATTGGATAAAATTAATTCTTGTCGATATAAAGGACGAATGTATTTTGAATTTACAAGAAAAGTGTCTCGAACTCATCAAAATTCTAGTCTCAATTATTAAAACCAGTAAACGCTCGATTTATTCCTAATTTCCAGTTATAAATTGTCCATTGTCAATTATCAACTGGACAGTTAGGCCTGCGCCGTCGGTGTAAAATTGATCGGTGGCATCTGACCTTGTTGATTTTCGCTTATCTGTCCAAATTGCTTTTCAAATTTCACAACATTGTCATTCAGGGCTTTTAAAAGTCTTTTAGCATGCTGGGGTGTAAGAATCACTCTCGATTTGACTTTTGCCTTGGGTATATTAGGAACCATTCTGATGAAATCCAGAACGAATTCAGATTGAGAATGCGAAATGATGGCCAGGTTGGCATAGGTGCCATCAGCAATGTCTTCGGGAAGTTCAATATTTACCTGGTTTTTCTTTTTTTCTTCTGCCATGTGATTTGATTAATTTTAAAGTTTGCATAAAGCTACATGAAAAACGTTCAGCAATGAAGAAAGTTTAAATGATATTGCTGAATCAAAATTTGGTTATGGGAGAATATGACAAATATTTTAATACAAATAAGGCCTTGTGGGATTCCAAAACACCCATTCATATAGACAGCAAGTTTTACGATATGGATGCCTTTATGAAAGGAGCGAATTCTTTGAGAAGGATCGAATTGGCTGAAATACCTGATGTCCAGGGAAAAAAGATCCTCCATGCACAATGTCATTTCGGGCAGGATACCTTATCACTGGAGCGTATGGGTGCAAAATGTACCGGCATCGACCTATCGGGAGAAGCAATTAGATCAGCCAGGAAATTCAGGGATGAACTTGGGTTAAACTCCCGATTTATTGAATGCAATATCTATGATCTTGAAGCACATGTGGACGACGTATTTGATATGGTCTTCACAAGTTATGGAGTAATCGCCTGGTTGCCTGACCTCGACAAGTGGGCGGAGATCTTATGTAATCGTCTAAAAGAAGGTGGAATATTTTATATGGCTGAATTTCACCCGGTCCTGTATATGTTTGACTGGGAGAAAAAGAGACTGGAGTATGAATATTTCAACAATGGAGAGGCAAAAATGGAGATCAATTCCGGCACTTATGTTGATAGTGATGCAGATATCGAGTTGAAAGAATATTTCTGGCAGCATTCCTTATCCGAGGTAATCAGCGCTTTACTTAAAGCAGGTATGACAATAAGGCAATTCAACGAATATGACTATTCTCCGTATAACTGTTTTGAAAATATGGAATTTGAGGGCGAACAACATTTTGTTTACAGGCAAAACGGGATTGCTCTTCCTCATGTATTCACCATTCTTTGTGAAAAAAGATAAGATCTTATACATTATTTTCCGATCAAGGCTACATAAAATTCTCAAATTATGTATTTGGAGAATGTTGTTCCATATAAAATTTCTATTCCTGAAAAGTTAAGAATCTTCATTTGTTTTTATACAAAAGCGATTGTATTGAGAAAGATCATTTCTTGCGATGAGAATGATCAGCTATCTGAATCACATCTTAGTATAGATTTTGGCTCCTAAGATCTAATCAAATGAATAATATCAAATTAAGGGAGATTTTCCTTTACCCAGCTATGCTAGTCTGTCTATTGATTTTTTCTGCCTGCCCGTCTGATGAAGATGATTTTCCACCAATTTCAGATGTAGGTTATATCACTGGGAAGGTAACAACACTTGATGGTCAACCATTGACTATGGTATCTGTGAGTTTGGCAGAAATGACTGTTCTTTCAGATGTAGATGGCTATTATATATTGGATGATATTCCTGTCGGAGAAAACCAGGTCATTTCATTTAAGATGGATGGATTTGTTACAAACTATAAAAGAGTTGATGTTTTGAAGGATGCTTATGCACTGGCGCATGCAGCTTTATCTCCAGTAGGTATTGAAGCACAATTTAATGTCGACCAGGAGACCAATATTGATTTCAGTGGTGCAAAGGTTAAAATACCTGCCAATACAATTGTTGATGGCAATGGATCTGTTGTTTCGGGTTCATTTAATATAAAAGCCACTTATTTTAATCCGACTGATGACAATTACATCGATGTATTTCCTGGTGACTTTATGGGTGAGTCCACAACAGGTGATGTCGGTTTACTTGAATCCTATGGTTTTATAAATGTTGAATTATCAAAAGACGGGGAAGCACTCAACCTTGCAGAAGGATCCATTTCCGAAATATCAATTCCTGTTCCGGCAGAATTGCAATCTATAGCTCCAACAACGATTCCCTTATTTTTCTTTGATGAAGAAAATGGAATTTGGAAAGAGGAAGGATCAGCCAATCTGATTAATGGATCTTACACCGGGACTGTAAGTCACTTCTCAAACTGGAATGCCGACTTCATTTATGAAGATCAGACATGCACAATCAAAGGACGTGTTGTGGACCAGAATGGAAACCCAATAGACTTTGCCAGGGTGGTAGCAAACGGTGTTGATTTCTCAGGATCCAATGTCGCTTTTTCAGGTTCTGACGGCCGATTTTCAATGAAAATCAAGAGCGATTCCAGGGTAGTTGTGTTTGCAGAATTGGCCATACCAGGGGTTGGGATATTGATTGGAATAAGTCCCCCAAGAATTGAAGACACTTGTCCCCCGGATGGTATGAACGATATAGGTGATCTTGTCATTGAATTACCAGAACAAGGTAATGTGAATGATGTATGGTGGGACGTATGTAGTTTTAATACTTCGAATCTTTGGATTGTAGGACGGAACGGAAAAATACAGTATTCTCCGGATTATGGATTTAGCTGGCAGGCACAAAACAGTAATACAATGTCCACCATACTGGGTGTCCATTTTATAGATCAAAATACTGGATGGGCCTGTGGCAATAATGGTACTCTCCTCAAAACATCAAACGGAGGAAATAATTGGGAGTCCGTTGAAATCCCTGTATCAGGAAATGATTTATACGAAGTTCTTTTTATTAATGATCTGCTTGGATGGATGGTCGGTACTGTAGGTAATATCTGGAGAACAGAGGATGGGGGACTCAACTGGCAGAAAATTCAGACCAATTTCCAGCAGGATCTGCACGACGTTGATTTTGTCAATGAAAATTTCGGATGGGCAGTAGGAAATCTTGGGAAAATATTTCATAGTAATGATGGCGGACTCAACTGGAATGAGCAAGCAAGCGGAACCTCCGTAGATTTATATGGAGTAGAATTCATCTCCGCTTCCGAAGGATGGGTAGTGGGTCTGAATGGAACTGTCCTGTATACAGAGAATGGAGGTCAAAACTGGACTAGCCAGGTATCTCAAACTGGGGAAGATTTATTGGCTATTGATTTTAATTTGACCAAAACGATAGGTGTTGCAGTAGGAACCAATGGTAAAACCATTTATACCAGGAACAGTGGTATTGACTGGCAATCACAGGATTATGGCGCCACCGGGACTTGCTGGGATGTAGATCTTGGATCGACCACCGGCGTTGTCGTCGGAGATGGATTTGCTGAAACGTTTAATTTACCAGATGTATATCTCGTGACAGAAGGGTGGACTGAAGTTTCGTCACCAGTACAGAAGTTTCTCACAAGAGTTAAATTCAGGACCGATCAGGAAGGGTATATTTTAGGTCAGGGTGGTACTATTTTAAAAACAGTTGATCAAGGTGCCAATTGGAATGTTTTGAACAGTGGATCCACTGAATATATTCAGGATATAAGCTTTACTCAAAATTCAATTTATGTTTGCGGAGATTACGAAACGCTGCTTAAATCAGTAAACGGGGGAGCTAGCTGGCAGGATTTTGCACCATCGATTGGAATTGGAGATTATCTAAGAATCCAATTCATTGATGATCAGACAGGTTGGGTTATTGAGAGTGATTCTTACCAGGGTATTGACAGGCTGTTGTATACAGAAGTGATCAATGATACTTTATACTGGAGGATAGCAAATGGTTTACCTGAGGTATCCGATGTGGACCTGATGGATTTCCAGTTTTTAGACAGGAACAATGGCTGGCTGGTCATTTCCGATGAATATAATAGCAAAAGTTATATATACAAATCAGTAAACGGAGGTGTGGACTGGACATTGGAATTAGAGGAAGACCTGAAGGGTTTTACAAATATATTTTTCCTTGATGATCAAACCGGGTGGATCGGAGATCTTGGAGGAGATTTATATAAAACAGTTAATGGCGGTCAGATCTGGGATCGGTTAGCTATATGGAGTGTCTTATTATTAAATGCCGAAACAAAATTCATAGATGAGAATAACGGATGGGCTTTAGGATTTAATTTTCTTGGAAGTACGCCTTACCGGTCTCGGGATGGAGGTACCAATTGGTATGAACAGGGTACCAAGAATGGTAAAATTGATGATGCCCTTGATATATATATGATCAATGAAAATATCGGTTTTGCTGTCGGAGGCTGGATCGATGAAGCTAAGATATATATGACAACTACAGGAGGAGATTAAAAGAAGCTTTGACTATTAGATTGTTTAAAGCTGATTTTTAGTTTTTATATTTTTTTATTATTTCAAGCATTTCCGGGATGGGAACTGTTGTGTTCCTGTATTCTTCCATCAGGTGAATAAAGTCATTGATCATCGACCTGGAAAATCCTAATTTAAATCCGTAGTGCTGAATCATATCTTTTTCTTCTTCGGTGATATTCCGATCAATTTTCATCATAAACAGGAGATAATAAAGAATCGTCATTCGATCCTGCTCACTTCTGGGTGTTTTTATGGAATCTACAAATGGGTCCTTAATTAAGGATTCGATAATATGATTAGGAACATCCAGGTGTTTTCCAACATTAATAATATATCCGAATTCATATTTATCGAAGTGGTTGTCCGCCCTGGAGAGCCTGATCAGGATAGAAATTAGTTCTTCTGCCTTCATAAGACGGTTCTAGTCCAATAATAAATGATAACCTTTTCTAAGGTATTTTTTCAAATTGAGCCAGAAGGCTAAAATAAGATAGAGGATAATGGGAGAACCGAGTGTAACAAATGAAAGGTAAATGAAATATAACCTGACCCTTGAAGATCGGATTCCAATCTGCTTGCCTATATAGCTACAGACACCAAAAACCGATTTTTCAACAATATGTCTGATAGAATCCATCATATACATTAAATATAATGATATAATAGTTTCAAATGTTATACCCGCTTGATTTTTAAGGATTAGTATACCACCAGACAGTCAAGAAATTCTGTTTCCGTGCCATCATTCAATGTAGATATCTCAATCTCGTGAATGGTAATATCCTTAATACTTTTATCCGGTTTTTGGGCATATATTTTATCTATACAAACAGAAAAGCCGCAAAACCCAAAGAAAAAAATCAGGCTCAGGAATAAAAACTCTTTCAATCCAAGTGTAAAAGAATAAGCTTCCCGTCCTAAATCTTCATCAAAGATGTATTGATCCTTGCTTTGATTCATATATTTAAAACTTTGAAAAATGAAAGGCTGGTAATGAACAAATATAGTCTTTCATTTTATATTAACAAAAACATATTAAAAAAATACATAATATGTAGTTAATTCATTACAAAGACTATACCGAAGATATCAATGAAATAATGCTCTAATGTTTTAATGCTATAATGTGTCTATTTGTCCATTCCTAAAAAAGGTTCTCACATTATGTTAATTAATACTGAAATAAGTTGTCATCATTTCTAATTACTGGAAATAGTTGTTTCATTAAAACATTAAAACATTAAAACATTAAAACATTAAAACATTAGAGCATCGTAAATACATACTCAACCAGATTGGCACCCATTCTCAGGGCTTTAAGACGAAGGTGATCAGGATCTTTATGGACTTCTTTGTCTTCCCATCCATCACCCAGGTCACTTTCATAGCTGTAGAAACAAACAAGGCGTCCTTCCCAAATAATACCAAACCCCCGGGAAGGTTTATCGTCGTGTTTGTGGATCTTGGGGACACCGTTGTCAAATGAAAAGGTCTGATGATATACGGGGTGATCAAAAGGAAGTTCAACAAGTTCGGTTTCAGGGAAAACTTTTTTCATGGCTGGACGAATGAAAGGATCCATTCCGTAATTGTCATCGATATGTAGAAAACCTCCTGCAATAAGGTATTGTCTGAGATTCTCAGCATCTGCATCAGAGAAAACAACATTTCCATGACCTGTCATATGGACAAATGGATAATTGAATAAATCAGCACTTCCGACTTCAACAGTGGCATAGTTGAGATCAAAATTGGTACCTAATTGCTGGTTACAGAAGATGGCAAGATTATCGAGTGCGGTAGGGTTGGCATACCAGTCTCCGCCTCCGCTGTATTTTAATAAGGCCAGTTTGTATGAAGGCTCCATTTTGAAAGCACATAAGCTGACAAAAACAATACATAGAGGGATAATTAATCTTCTGATCATTGTGTTACTAGTTGAAACGACTTTTTTTACCATTAATTATACCAACAATTTTTGAATTGAATTGATGACCGAAAAATGGAGAATTTTTCGATTTAGACAAATTGTTCTGCTCGTTGTATGTCCATGGACTATTTGTATCAAATAAAGTTAAGTTTACCGGTTCACCGGATTTTATAACTATCTCATCCAATCCCATGAGCTTTCTTGGATTCACCGACAGACATTCAACCAATTTTTCCAGCTCAATGTCATTTGCAAATTCTATGAGTGCTGGGAAACAGGTCTGCAACCCGGTAGCACCAAGATCAGCATATACAAACTCCAATTTTTTCGCTTCTTCTTCAAGTGGCACATGATTGGAACAGATAATATTTATAGCACCTTGATTGATACCCTTGATCAATGCTTTCCGGTCTTTTTCAGAACGTAAAGGAGGATTGGTTTTATAATTGACATTGAAATCTGCTAAGGAATCATCGGTTTTGCAGAGATTCAGGTATGAAACTGAGCTTGCCACAAAAGACGATTTCAATTTCAAAAGTTTATCTACGCTTTCCTTACAGGACAGGTTATGAAGCAAAATCATGGATTCGGCATATTCTGCCATAAGTATATCTCTTTCCGTTGTCAGAATTTCCGAGAGGCTGGGAGATGCTTTAAGGCCAAGGCTTGTGCTTATTTCACCTTCATGGATGTTATTTCCATTGGACAGACTGTGGTCATCAGGATGATTTATGATTATTCGCCCGGTTGATTTTGCATATTGAAGTGCCCGAAGCAGAACGCCATTTGATTGAAGAGATTTTTTACCGTCAGAAAATGCGATGGCACCATGGGTGGCCATATCGATCATTTCGGTGATTTCTTCACCTTTGCAATTTTTGGAGATTGCTCCAATTGGATAAAAATCGACGACTTCGTCCCTGGTATTGTTTTGAATAAACTGAACAGATGATTTGTTATCAACGGGAGGGTTCGTGTTCGGAAATACAGCAATCGAGGTAAAACCACCCGATGCTGCTGATTTTGACAGACTTGAGAAAGTTTCCCTGAACTCAAATCCCGGTTCTGCTCCGCATGTACCAATATCCATCCAGCCCGGGGAAACATAAAGGTTTTCCGAACTTATCATCTTAGCCGATTTATCAGATATCTTATTCGATATTTTTTCTATTCGGCCATTTTTGATAAGTATATCTTTTTGAGTGCCGTTTAATTTGGAGCCGGGTGAAACTATCCGGGCATTTTTTATAAGAATTGACATTCTATATCAGACTTTCCAAAATCGTAATAATAAAGTTTCTATCGCCAGAAATATCAAGGCTAAGATAAGACACCAACGCCATAAAGTAATACCCTTGTCCTTTTCTTTAATGATGTCAGTAAGATTAGCCTCTAATATATTGTCAAGGACATTCACATTTTCTCCGTAACGGTCATTCAACTCATCTTTGGACATGTACTCCATATTCGATTCTAACCTGTCGTAATTGAATGCAAGGCCCTCTTTTGTCTCATTATCCAAAGTTAATTGGTACTGACCTGCTCTGCTGATCATATTGTTGAAGTTGATCAGTGTAGTAGCTCCTAGGTTGGTTTGGCCTGGAATAAAAGCGTCTTCGCCTTTCACCTGGTAAATCATTTCATTTGAACTGGTCGTATTATTGACTTCTGTGAAATTGTCAATTCCGATAATATAGGCGATCTTATTTTCGTCGTTGGTTGCAAAAGCCATTTTGTATAGCAATGGCACAAATACTTCAGCATTAAGCACCAGGTCATTGTAATCTTTTTCAAGTGGTGCTGCACAAACGAATAATTCACCTTTTCCTAATTGATATTTACTTAGAAAATGGTTTCCGTCCCTGTATTGCAACAGTGGGGTAGCAGCACGAGAACTAAAGGATGTAAACAAATAATTTGATTTTGTAGAAGGCAGTTTAAGATTGTTGCCTACTCTTTCAAATACATCCTGGAAAACAAATTCTGATGTATTGATTTTATGCACGTTTCTTTCCTGCTCTGACCATTCACGAATTGAATTTGCATTCAGTGAATTCAGGAATTGGTTATAGTTTTCAATGTTAAGAGTTGGTGCAGGAAAGACAAGAACATTTCCCCCATTCTCAATAAAACTTTTTAAAGAACCTGACAAACCGGACGATATTGAAGATAATCCTGAAAGAATGATCAGATCATTTTCAGACAATTTATCGTATTTGATATTGGCAAGATTTACGGATTCAAGATCAAATTGATTCAAACCATCAAATAAAGCTTCCATATACCTGTTGGTTCCACTTGACTGGATTGACAAGACCCTGTGTTTATCCTTGATATTAAAACTTAAAAAATAACTGTCATCAAATTGAATGGGATAGTCGTCTATACGGACTTCCAGTTCCTGCCATCCGGGCTGAGTGAACAACAGGTTGATCGTATCTATCCGGCTGCTGCTGGCATTCAGGCGAATGGTTCCCTCAGGACGCGTTTGTCCGTTTTGAACGAGACTCACCCTGATATCTTCCCGGACTTCATCACCATGATTATTCAGTTTTACAAATAACTTGTTGTTCTGGTTAAGACTTGGTACCACTGATTCAAACCAAACACTGTCAATGGAGATATTATTTTCCTTTACCGACTGGATAGGTAATAAATTTATTTCAAGGGTGGAATCCTTCCGGATATCCAGGTCTGAAATGGATTTTTGAAAATCTGAAAGGATATAGATGAAATGATTGCCATCTTCCGGGAAAGAAGCCATCTGACGGGAAAGGATGGTTGAAAGTAAGTTGACTTCAGGGTTAATTTCAATTTCATCAATGGCAGAAACCGTATTTTCCTGGTTCAGCCATCTTTGCTGGGATGCCTTCAATTCATGAGAAACAATCTGAAATTGATCAGAAGCTTCATATGCATTGACAATCTCTTCAGCTTTTTTTCTTGCTTTATCTACTAATGGAACATCCTGGCTGGAAGCCATCATACTGTTTGAGTTATCTACAAAAATGCTTACATAACTCTTCCCGGATTTTGCAGTGTTGTCTTTTGATAAAAAAGGCTGGGCAAAGGCAAAGATTAAAGCAGTAAAAGCCAATAACCTGCTGAGCAAAACAAGCAGGTTCCTCAATTTGTTCCTGGTACTTTTTTCTTCCTTGATCTCTTTCAGGAAACTGACATTGGTAAAGTAGACCTTTTTAAATCTCCGAAAATGAAAGAGATGGATGATGATCGGAATAGCAAGTGCGGCAAGCACCCATAATATTTGAGGATATACAAATTGCATAGGCTGCAAAAATATGAATTCAGAGATGAATAAACAGTATAACTGAAAATATGCAGGATAAATTATATTGAATATCAAATTGAAGAACCGAAGGCTGGATAATAGAGTTGTTTACTTTGGTTTATTCGTTCTATGGTTGTTCAAACCTGTTGTCCTTTTAATAAAAGAGGAATAAGCTATATATTCAGCATTTTTCACAAAGAGCGAGAATTATGAAATCCTTTTTTTCCTTTTTTCTGATATTTTTTTCATTCAGTTTCCTGGCAGGGCAGGATATTGATCTTGAGCATTTCAAAGCGCTTAAATTTAGAAATATAGGTCCGGCAGGAATGAGTGGACGTATTACTTCCATAGATGTCAACCTGAGGGATAAGGATCATATCATAATCGGAGCTGCCTCCGGTGGTGTCTGGGAATCAAGAAACGGGGGAATCAGCTGGAAACCCATTTTTGATGATCAACCAACCCAGTCCATAGGTGTGGTGAAATTTAATCAGAATAATCCTGATGAGATCTGGGTAGGAACTGGAGAAGGCAATCCGAGGAATTCGCATAATAGCGGCGCAGGAATATTTAAGTCCATAGATGGAGGAAAGAGTTGGAAGTTTATGGGTCTTAAAGAGACCAAACTTATTCATAGAATTATCATCAATGAATTAAATCCGAACCAGGTACTTGTTGGTGCAATGGGTTCAGCCTGGGGGGACAGTGAACATCGAGGTGTATACAGAACAAATAATGGAGGGAAAGACTGGGACAAAATGCTATATATTGACCAGAACACAGGTGTAGCAGATATGGTAGCGGATCCTTCCAATCCCAATAAGATCCTTGCCGCCATGTGGGAATTCCACAGAACACCATGGGGATTTAATTCGGGAGGTAATAATTCCGGTTTGTATCTGAGCTATGATGGGGGCGAAAACTGGAAGGAAATTACAAAAAAAGAAGGGTTGCCTGAAGGAGACAAAGGCAGAATCGGTTTGGCCTTTGCGCCATCAAAATCGAATATTGTCTATGCTTTGATCGAAGCAGATAAAAATGGTTTGTATAAAAGCATTGATGGGGGAGAAAAGTGGTCCATGGTTTCCTCGAAGAATATAGGAAACAGGCCATTTTATTATTCTGAACTATATGTTGATCCAAACAATGAGAACAGAATTTATAATCTCTGGTCTTATGTGTCGAAAAGTGAAGACGGTGGAAGAACATTCAGGACAATCATGGATTATGGCAATAATGTCCATCCGGATCACCATGCGTTCTGGATTGATCCGGATGATTCAAATTATCTCATAAACGGCAATGATGGTGGATTGAATATTTCAAGAGACGGTGCAAAAACATGGCAGTTCGTTTTGAATTTGCCAGTAGGACAATTCTATCATGTCGATGTAGATAATGATTTCCCTTATAATGTTTATGGGGGTATGCAGGACAATGGTTCCTGGGTAGGTCC
>JABDPK010000207.1 GCA_013042795.1 Saprospiraceae bacterium
TGAATTTAGACGCACCAAGGAAAGCGCCTGTTTTGAAAATTGGATTGACATTTGAAAAAAAGAAGAAACGACGCATACGAAAGGCATAAAATAATGCCACAGGTATGACAGGAAGATATACCAGCCAGATGGGCCAGTATTCCCAATAACGATACCTTATGAAGGTCTTTGTATTTTTGAGATAGTCAATCAAAGCTTTACTCAAGGATTACCTTTAAATATAATGTATTTCAAAATCGTGGTTAAAAGTTGAAAGTGATTTTTTTGTTTTCGGTGGAACTGGTTCCTATAAATATTTCAAAATCTCCTTTTTCCAGTAAAGTATTTCCATCAGGATCGAAATACGATAAAGTACTATCCGTAATATCAAATGTAACTTCCCTGGATTCTCCGGGTTCAAGCATGATTTGTTTGAAATCCTTTAATTCTATCACTGGTCTGACATAAGTACTCACCCTGTCCCTGATATACATTTGGACTGTTTCCTTGCCCTGACGTTCCCCTGAATTGGTAACCCTTACTGATACTGTGGCGTGAATTCCATTTTCACCAATGCGTTTCAGGACAGGTTCCGTATATGCGAATGTCGTGTAGCTTAACCCATGACCGAAATGGAATAAGGGATCATTGGATTCGTCGCTATAGTGTGACCAGAATACCATTCCAAGGGTTTGATTCGGTCGACCGGTATTTTTCCTGTTATAATATATTGGCAATTGCCCTGTACTCCTTGGAAATGAAACAGTAAGTTTCCCGGAAGGATTATAATCACCATAAATTACATCAGCGATCGCATTGCCGGCCTGGTGACCCAGGAACCAGGTCTCCAGTATGGCAGGTATATTTTCAGCTGCCCACGGAATGGCTATAGGCCGGCCATTCATCAATACAAGCACAATATTCTCATTGACCTTGAAAAGTTCTTTCATCAATTCCTCCTGGACGCCGGCCATCTCTATCTTAGTCTGTGACCTGCCTTCCCCGGACTGAAACGCTTCCTCACCCATAACAAGAATAACTACATCAGATCTGGCTGCAAGCTTTCGTGCTGCACTAAAACCGCTTGTATCCTGTGTATTTATTTTGAGTTTTCTTACAAACAATCTTGGACCTACTCCCAGGTCACAGCCTTTTTCATAGCTGATTTCATCTTTATTTTGATGCCCTTCACTTAAGCCTTCAAGTAATGAAACCGCTGAATTCGGTGTGGCCTGACCACGCCAGCTCCCCAGAGGAGAATCTTTGTCATCTGCCAACGGGCCTATTACTGCAATATTTCTCTGCGACTTGGAAATTGGAAGTAAATTGTTTTCATTTTTTAACAAGACCACGGATTTTCTGGCTATATCACGGCTGGCAGCCAAGAAATCCGGATGCATCATGATCTCAGCCTCCCTTTCGGAATCACAGTACCTGAAAGGATCATCAAACAATCCCAGGTCTTCCTTTACCTGGAGAATACGTTTGACCGCCTCATCAACCAGATCTATGGATACCCTCCCTTGTTCGACTTCCTTTTTCAGGAAGTTTACATAGGCATTTCCTTCCATATCCATATCATTACCTGCATTAGCAGCCACCCTTGCCGCTTCGGAAAGGTCAGCTGCACGACCATGGATCACCAATTCAGCGATAGATGCATAATCTGAAAGGACAAATCCTTTAAATCCCCATTTATCTTTAAGCAAGGCCCTTTGCAAATACTTATTTGCTGTCACCGGCTGACCTCCCAATTCACTAAACCCGTTCATGATTGTAGAGACACCGGCATCCACGCAAGCTTTGAATGGCGGAAGGACGATATTATGCATTGTATAGTCAGTCAACTCGGCGGTGTTATATTCCCTGCCACCTTCAACAAAAGCATAGCCGGCAAAATGTTTGGCACAGGCAGCTATCGTTGTAGGATCTGACAGGTCATCACCCTGGAATCCTTTTACACGAGCTGCTGCAATCAACGAAGCCAGGTGAGGATCTTCCCCGGCTCCTTCCATGATCCTTCCCCACCTGGCATCACGCCCTATATCTACCATAGGTGCAAAAGCCCAGTGCAATCCTGCTGCTGATGCTTCTGTTGCGGCTATTCTAGCTGATTTCCTGATGGCCTCCATATCCCAGCTGCAAGCTTCCGCAAGGGGAATCGGAAACATGGTCTTATAACCATGAATGACATCATATCCAAAGATGAGCGGAATACCCAATCGTGTATTATTTATGACATGCTCCTGCGTTTTTCGGGTATAATCTGCTGTCAAAACATTTAACATTGAACCGACTTTTCCATTTTTAAGATGGTTGGCCTTAGTCTTCGAATTGAGATCACTTCCCGGTCCAGTCACGTCCCAGGTGCCATTATATTGATTCATCTGGCCGATTTTTTCATCAAGTGTCATTACAGATAAAAGGCTGTCTACAAATGACATACCTGGAGATTTCAATTCTAC
>JABDPK010000027.1 GCA_013042795.1 Saprospiraceae bacterium
GCAAAGAGTCCTCATCATTGTTTAAAATGGCAATTGGAGTGATTATTATGGGATGGGGATTCTTCTTCATGTCCATGGCCAGCAATGAAGTAACATATGATTCAGCAGGAGAGATTCTTACCAAGTCTGGTATGCATTGGCTGGTATTGGCATATTTATTTCATACACTTGGAGAGCTTTGTGCTTCACCAGTTGCATTGTCATTTATTACCAAACTGGCACCTGAAAGATGGATGGCATTCATGATGGGTGCCTATTTTGCATCCACAGGACTTGGAAACAAAGTTGCTGGTTTGATAGGTGAATCTGCATCAGATCTGGGTGAGTTTACAATTTTTACAGGAATTGCTATATTCTGTACAATATTCGGGATTCTCGTCATCCTTCTTCTCAAACCTCTCAAGCGATTGACACATGGTGCTGAAGATCTGGAAGGAACACACCATGAAGAACAGGAAGGATTTGAATTGGCAGACAATTAATCAGGAAATATGAATGAAAGTAATAAAGTGATTATCCGCCCTGAAGTCATGGGGCACCCTTCTCAATTATTTGTACTTTTCTTTACAGAAATGTGGGAGCGTTTTTCCTATTATGGAATGCGTGCATTATTGATAATGTTCTTAACAGCTGCTGTCATGGATGGTGGCTGGGGTTGGCCCAGGGAACATGCATTTGCCATCTTTGGAACCTATGTTTCTTTAGTATACCTCTCCACGCTTGTTGGAGGTTACCTGGCAGATAATAAAATAGGGTATAGGTATGCGGTTGCTATTGGAGCTTTATTGATGACCCTTGGCCATGCATGTATGGCTTTCGAAACACAGTTCTTTGTATATGCAGGATTGACTTTCCTTGTTGTAGGTAGTGGGTTTTTCAAGCCGAATATGACCTCCATTATTTCTGAAATGTATGAAGATCATTCAGAAAAGAAGGATGGAGCCTATACTATTTTTTATATGGGTGTCAATGCTGGTGCTTTTCTTGGAATACTATTATGCGGTTATCTGGGTGAAAAAGTTGGCTGGTCATTGGGATTTGGCCTTGCCGGAATATTTATGTTATTTGGATTGCTGCAGTTTTGGTTTGCACAGGATATTTTCGGAGATATTGGAAAAGTACCAAAAAGAGATAAAGAAGACAATTTGGAATTAGGACCGGATGAACCTGCTCTTAATCCATTTACCAGGACTCAAGTTATTCTTGCTGCTATTGCTGCATTTCTGGGTTTTTCATGGATAATTAACGATCCGGTTTCAAAAATATCTGATGGATCCATTAATATGTTTGGTTTTCTTGACGGATTGATACCGAATTTATCTGGGTCTTCAATTGCGATTATAACCGGGGTTTTATTGTTTCTTGCGATCCTGGTGTTAAGAATTCCAAAATATGAGAATGTCGTAAGAGACCGAATGCTTGCGGTGATGTTTTTTGCCTTTATTACCATTTTTTTCTGGGCCATTTTTGAACAGGCCCCAGGTTCTCTGACAATATTTGCAAGAGATTATACCAACCGTGTCCTGGAGGGAAATTCTGCGATGATATTCAAAGTCGTCAACTCACTGATGACCATTGTACCCTTGCTGATCATCAATTTTGCAATGTTTCAATTGTTCAGAAAGACTTTCAGTAAGTATGCATTATCGAATATTTTCCTCTCTATCAGTTTCGTGATTATTTGGGGAATTGCACTATGGATGCTTTATGCAGAATTTCTGAAAGATGTTGCTGAAGTGCCGGCTTCCTGGTTTGGCGTTTTGAATTCCTTGTTTATAATCACCTTCGCTCCTTTATTTTCGAAATGGTGGGAGAGCAAGTACAATCCGAATGCAAATATGAAATATGCGATTGGTATGTTTTTGCTGGCATTGGGAATGGCATGTGTGGCCGTAGGAGCTTCCGATATTAGTCCGGGTGCCAGGACAGCATCAGTCAGTATGATTTGGTTAATACTCGTTTATTTATTCCATACATTAGGTGAATTATGTGTAAGTCCTGTGGCGCTTTCTTATGTAAGTAAACTTGTGCCTGGACGGATGATTGCTTTCATGTTTGGGATTTGGTATCTGGCCATAGCTATCGGAATGAAGTTGGCAGGGGTCTTCGGTGAAAAATCAGAAGCCATTGCAAATGAACATGGCATGAGTACTTTTTTCTGGCTTCTGACAGCAGTAGCTGCTGTACTTGGTGTAGTGTCAATTGTATTGAGACCGGTGATTAAGCGACTTATGCATGGAATAAAGTAAAGAATACTTATATCAATCCTATAGACTCAGTGAAAGAATTTGAGATTGAAGAAATATATATCTATCCAGTGAAAAGCCTCTCTGGTATTCGGCTTGATAAAGCTGTCGCCAATGAAGAAGGTTTTGAATATGATCGGAAATGGATGCTGGTGGATAAAAGCGGAAGTTTTATTTCTCAACGGACGCATCCTAAACTGGCGCAGTTTCAATGTGAATTGACTGACAGCCATTTGATTATCAGGTATGATCATTCTCATATTAAAATGGCATTAACACCTGCCACATCAAAATACCAGGATGTTAGTGTGTGGGACAGTACGCTTGAAGGACAAGAGGTCAATCCTGAAATAGCAGAATGGTTTTCCGATTTGCTTTGTGATTCGGTCTCTCTTGTTTTTCATGGTCAAAAGTCAATTCGTTTAAAGAGATTTGATAAACCTCCTTACCAGACTCGTGTCAGTTTTGCGGATGGTTATCCTTATCTTCTTCTTGGTACAGCTTCCATGGAATTACTCAATTCAAAATTAGATGAACCTATTAATCTCAATCGATTCAGACCGAATCTGGTCATACGAACAGAGCTTCCCCATGAAGAAGATAAGTGGGAATCGATTTATGCGAATGAAGTTCATTTCAATAACATAAAACCTTGTGCAAGGTGTATTATGACGACGGTTGATCAGGAAACAGGTGAAATGGGGAAGGAGCCATTAAAAAC
>JABDPK010000216.1 GCA_013042795.1 Saprospiraceae bacterium
CAGTTCTCCTGTTTTGTCTTCTTCCATCAGCTGTAGCATTTGTTGCTCTTGGGCTTGATTCCCCTTGACCTTCATATCTCATTCTGGAAGCATCAATACCCCTGTCAACCAATGCATCGTAAACAGCTTAGGCTCTGTTTTGAGATAAAGCCTGGTTGCTGGATTCTGAACCCTGGCTGTCAGTATGGCCAACGAGAGCTACTTCAAGATCAGATTTACTCTTCAGCATTTCTGCCAATCTTTCGATCTCGGTATATGAAGATTGCTTCAGAACTGAAGAACCTGTTTCGAAAAATATATTTTCCAGAACCATGGATGTTCCACCAGTTACAACATCAAATGTGGCGTCATAAGTTAATTTCTGGAAAGTCCTTGTCGTGTATTCTGCTGGAGTTTCTACATTTTCAAATGTAGCATCTGAAGCTAATTTCTGGAAGTTTCTGTTCACATATACGGCAGCAATTTCATTTGCAGTAGATGTTGCATTAGACGAAACTTTCTTGAAAGTACGTGTCGTAAATTCAGCAGGTACTTCTCTTTCCTGGACTGTCGCAGGAGTTACCATTCTTTGGAACGTTCTTGTCTCATACCTTGCTGGTACTGTTTCTACAACAGTTTTAGCATCCTCAACAAGTTTTTGGAAAGTTCTTGTTTCATACTGAGCAGGAACAGTTGTAGCTTCGGTAGTTGCCGGAGCAGTCATTTTTCTGAAAGTTCTTGTCGTATAATCTGCAGGAACAGTTATTGCTTCGGTAGTTGCCGGAGTAACCAGCTTTTGATATGATCTTGTTGTGTAATCAGCAGGAACAGTTGCAGATTCAGTGGTTGCCGGGGTAACCAGTTTTCTGTATGTTCTTGTTTCATACTGAGCAGGAACACTTACAGATTCAGTGGTTGCCGGAGTAACCAGTTTTCTGTATGTTCTTGTTTCGTATTGTGCAGGCACTTCAACTGATTCTGTAGTTGCTGCTGCAGTCATTTTCCTCATAGTACGTGTCGTGTATTCTGCAGGAACTTCAATTGTCCTGATACAATCATCACCACTTTCAGTATAACCTGATCCACAACCTACTTTTACTTGCTTTGTAATTGTTTTGAATTGAGCTGGAATTTCTACCAGGCACCATACAAGACAATCTTCCGGATCTGCAGAAAGGCAGTTTTTATCTGCTTTTTTCTTAACCCATTTTGTAGTCGCTTCTGAAGTTTGAATTTGTTCAGTGACTGTTTCATATTTCGCAGGTATTTTTTCAATCCTGCTTGAAGCTTCCTTAACCAATACTTGCTCGCTTAAAGTTTCATACTGCGCAGGTACTTTCCTAAGGGTTGTATGTGCATCCTTCACGAGTACTTGCTCGGTAACAGTTTCATAAGCTGCTGGAACTTTTTTCAATGTAGTATAAGCATCTTTAACCAATACTTGTTCTGTTACTGTCTCATATTGAGCAGGAATTGCTTTTAAGGTCGTATATGCATCTTTTACCATGACTTGCTCGGTAATAGTTTCATATACTGCAGGTACTTTTCTAAGCGTCGTATAGGCGTCTTTGACAAGTACTTGTTCAGATACTGTTTCATATTGAGCCGGTACAGCTTTCAGTGTTGTGAAAGCATCCTTAACCAATACTTGCTCAGTTACAGTTTCATACTTTGCAGGAATGACTTTTACAACATCGTAAGCTTCCTGAACCAATACCTGTTCTGATACAGTTTCAAACTGTGCAGGAACAACGCTTAATACTTTGAAAGCATCTTTAATAAGAACCTGTTCTGTAGCCGTTTCAAACGCTGCTGGAACAGCAGCCAATGCTGTTGCTGCTTCTTTGGATAATACAGATTCCGTAGCTGTTTCAAATGCTGCAGGTGTAATTCTTACAGATGAAGAACCATCATTAACCAGTACCTGTTCAGTAGTTCTCTCAAATCTTGCAGGTGTAATCCTGACATCTGAAGAGGGGTCATCAGCTCTTACTTCCTTTGTAGCTGTTTCAAATCTTGCTGGAACAACTCTCAATTCTGCGCATCCTCCATCATCATAGGCGCTAACTGATCCTTTTGAATTTGCTGAAGTTCGACAATCAACTGTAACAACTTCTTCAGTACTTGTCTGAAATTGAGCTGGAATGATCCTCAAATCAGAAGATCCGTCATTTGTCATAACTTGTTCAGTTGCTGTTTCAAACTGTGCAGGAACAATTCGTAAGTCGGAAGAACCATCATTAACCATGACTTGTTCTGTCGCGCGTTCGAATTTTGCAGGAGTGATTTCAACTTTTGAAGACATATTCCGGGTCATAAATTGCTCGGAGACTGTTTCGTATTGATCTTCTATCATACATTTAGCATAACACTTCCCAGGTTCTTGAGGCATGCCTTTTTCAGGAGGCGTAGATTGGGCGCTAATAGATAAAGAACCAAATACGAAAAATAGTGTGAAAATTAGACTTAAATTTTTCATAATTGATTTAGAAATTTTATAAGGTAACGTCAAAATAAATTCATGTTTTAAAAATGACCACAAAGATACGTCAATACACACTCAAATGCCTGTTTTTAACAGGGATAACAGATGTAATATTTCGTAATCTGTTGGACATTAACAAGAACATCCAGGTGACCAGAGATCGGTTCTACAGTGCCGTTTTTGGAGAGGATTTTTATTTCTTCATGGATATTGTCATATGCCTTTGAAGATTCCTGACCCTGTATTAATAATTGATCGACTGTCTGGTCATCCAGTTTGTACTTAATTGCAACTTTTTGACGAATAGATTCTATTAAGTCACTATTTAAAGGTGAGTTCTCAATAATTACTTTGAACAGTCTTCTATCCAGGATTCCGTTCGATAGGATTTTGATGATTGGATCACTACTTATTCTATTGATTTTTAATGAACTATATATGTCAATATCATCTAATGTAAGAAAGTGTTCCAGGTAGTTTTCTTTGTTAATTTTTCCTTTATTAATGTTGTCGAAGTATGTTTTTAGGCGGCATTCCTCTATAAATTCGGGATTTTCTTTCACCAGGTACTTGAATCTCAGGACAAATGATTTAAGCATTTGTTCGGAAGCAAGTGATGTTTTATGGAGATAAACTTGCCAGTACATGATATATCGGGCGACGATAAATTTTTCAATTGAGAATATGCCCTTTTCCTCGACAACCAGCTCGTCATCGGCTACATTTAACATAGAAACTATTCTTTTGTAACCTATGACACCTTCTGCAACACCAGAGTAATAACTATCTCTTGTCAAATAATCCATCCTGTCCATATCCAGCTGGCTTGAAACAAGTTGGGTCAGAAATTTTTTCGGATAGCTACCATTGAAAATAGAAATGGCCGTATTCAATTTACCTTTGAATTCATTATTCAGGGCATGCATAATATCAAGGGAAATTGTTTCATGATCCTTTTCAACAAGCACATGCTCAAGTGCATGGGAAAATGGTCCATGACCAATATCATGGAGCAGAATGGCCAGGCAGGCGCCTGTATATTCATCCCCGGTGATATTTACATCTTTGGATTTCAATATGTCAAGTGCAGTTGTCATAAGATGCAAGGCACCCAGGGCATGGCTGAATCGACTATGATTGGCACCCGGATATACATAAGTTGACAAACCCATCTGGGATATTCGTCTGAGCCTTTGAAAAAAACTGTGATCAATGAAGTCATAAATGATTTCATCAGGAAAAGTGATCAGACCATAAATAGGGTCGTTTATTATTTTTCTTTTACTCATGCAACTTTGTACTAGAATCCAATTGAAGATCGTTCGATAATGAATTATATTACACTAAATCTATATCTAAATAAACTAATGCATGACAAAAGTAAGAATCCTTTGGGCCGATGACGAAATAGACTTACTCAAACCACAACTATTTTTCCTGGAAAAGAAAGGTTATGAAGTCATAGAAGTGACCAATGGTCATGATGCCATCCAAGCCCTTTCGGAAAATGATGATATAGAATGTGTATTCCTCGATGAATCCATGCCAGGTATAACCGGTCTTGAAACACTTGAGAAAATCAGGGAAAAAAATAAGAATATTCCCATTGTCATGATTACGAAAAATGAGGCGGAAGACCTGATGGAACAGGCCATTGGATCCCAGATTTCCGATTATCTGATCAAACCTGTCAACCCCAACCAGATTTTACTTTCACTTAAAAAGGTCATTGACAATAAAAGGCTGGTTAGTGAAAAAACGGCTTTTGATTATCAACAGGAATTCCGAAATATAGCTATCGAAATCAACAGCGGTTTGGACCTGGAGTCATTTAACAGGCTTTATGACAGAATTATTGGCTGGGAAATAAAACTTGATGCATCTGATAATGAACATCTCAAAGGCATCCTTGAAATGCAAAAAAAGGAGGCCAACCGAGAGTTTAGTCGGTTTGTAGAAAAAAATTATGCCGGGTGGATCCAGGATGGAGATGGACCAGTACAATCTCATCGTCTTTTCAGAAAACATCTGTTTCCAAACCTCTCTTCCAGCCGAAGCAATTTTGTTGTTCTTTTTGACAACCTGAGACTTGATCAATGGAGGATCCTCGAACCGATTATTTCACAGCAATTCAGAAAAAAGGAAGAGCATTATTTTTATTCTATTCTCCCTACTGCAACGCAATACAGCAGGAATGCCATTTTTGCTGGAATGCTTCCATCTGAAATTCAAAGAACTCAAGGTCAATACTGGTTAAACGATAATGAGAAGGGTGGTAAGAACCAGTATGAGAAGGAATTGTTTGCAAACCAGATTAAAAGAACAGTTGCCCAGGATATAAAATGGGATTACATAAAGATCAGGAATATCAATGATGCCCGGGGACTCCAGGACAATATTCTTAATTACATGAATAATGACCTGACTATCATCGTCTATAATTTTATTGATATGCTTTCTCATGCCAGGACAGAAATGGATGTTTTGAAGGAACTGGCAGCTGATGAAAAAGGATACCGCTCCTTGACAAGGTCCTGGTTTGTTAATTCGCCTATTTGGAATGCCCTCCAGGTTTTAGCCGAAAAGGATATCAAACTATTTGTGACGACAGATCATGGTACAATTCGTGTCAATCAACCTTCTCGTGTAGTTGGTGATAAAGAGACAACGACCAATTTGAGGTACAAAGTAGGTAAGAATCTGCGTTTCGAAAAAAACCAGGTCTTGACCATTAATGAGCCAAAATCAGTCGGATTGCCAATGCCAAATTTAAGTTCAAGATTCATTTTTGCCAAAGAAGATTATTTCTTCCTGTATCCGAATAATTATAATTACTATAATAATATGTACAGGGATACATTCCAGCATGGAGGCATATCAATGGAAGAAGTAATATGTCCATTCATTGTCCTGGACTCCAAGTAGATTATTCCGAAGAAGCCAAATACTTTTTGTGGGCTCTAGCTGAAATGAAAATGCTGATTTCATAAAGGAAGATAATCGGGATACCTATAAGGAATTGTGTAGTTATATCCGGTGGCGTGATGATAGCAGCAAGCAAAAATATCATCACAATGGAATGCCTTCGATAAGTACGCATAAAAGTTGGAGTCAGAATGCCTACAATGGAAAGGAAGTAAACGACGATTGGCAATTCAAATAACAGCCCTGTAGGTACAGTAAACATTGTCATATAACTCACATAGGATGCAAGTGTAGGACTGCTGACAACTTCCGGGGAGACAGAGTACCCAGCAAGGAATGTGATTGCAAAAGGTGATATAACATAATATCCAAACAGTACACCCGTCAAAAAAAGTAAAGAACAAATTGTGACGACACCACGTGCAGCTTTCTTCTCATTTGGGTATAACCCAGGCTTGATGAATCGC
>JABDPK010000219.1 GCA_013042795.1 Saprospiraceae bacterium
TTACTGTACCGTCTTCAGAAGTATAGGTAAAAGTGCCATCACCATTGTTTGTGAGGGTTGTCACTGTTTCTGTACCATCAAAAGTAAAAGCAAGTCCTTCTTCATTGAAGTATGTCAGAGTACCATCACCATTGTCCACGAGGGTAGTGACGGTTTCATTAATATCTACCAGATCACCGTTTTCATTAGTATAATCTGCGATTTTATGACCGGCTACATAGCTGTTTACAATAGTAACAATATTAGCTGCATCAATGGTAGTGACTGTTCCATCTTCAGAAGTATATGTAAAGGTCCCATCACCATTGTCTATCATAGTCGTAATGACTTGATCCGGAGCAAATGTGACATCTACTCCAGCTTCATTGGTGAAAGTATATGTCCCATCCCCATTGTCTACCATCTGAGTTATTGTCTCTTCAATCTGTGTCACATTTCCGTTACTGCTTGTGTGTGTCGCGATAACCTGAACATTAGTATTGTTATTGTCATCACTGACATATGAAGAGAAATTGCTAAGGTAAATTATATTCGTAGTTCCATCTTCATCTGTATATTCAAGACTATTGTTTGCTGGATTATAACTTAAAGCAGTTACGGTTTCACAATTTTCAACAGCAAGACATAGGTCAATCTGAGTTGTTACGCCTTCTTCATCAATATAATCAAGACTTGTTCCGTTAGGATTCAAATCAAGACTGCTCATCGGTTCTGTAATTGTTGTTATGGTTCCATCTTCTGAAGTGTAGGAGAAACTGCCATTTCCAAGATTCACTAAAGTTGTAATTATTTCACTTCCTCCGAATATGAAAGCATCACCTTCTTCATTTAAATAGGAGTAGGTGCCATCTCCATTATCGACGATTGAGGTTATATTCTCTTCGCTAGTAAATGTGTAAACAGTTCCTTCTTCATTTGTATAATTGAAACTACCATCACCATTATCAACCAGGGTAGTTACAGTTTCATTGATATCTACAACATCACCATTTTCATTTGTATAATCAGCAATCTTATGGCCAGCGACCAAACTATTTACGACGGTAACAATATTTGTAGTATTTATTGTTGTTACAGTCCCATCTTCAGAAGTGTAAGTGTAAGTTCCGTTTCCATTATCAATGAGGTTAGTGACAGTTTCATTAGATTCAAATGTAAAACTTGTACCAGCTTCGTTTGTGTAGGTGAGTGTTCCGTCACCGTTATCCACTAAAGTTGTTACTGTTTCATTTATATCGACTACATCCCCGTCTTCATTAGTGTAATCAGCGATTTTATGACCTGCGACAAAACTGTTAACAAGTGTAACAATATTTGAAGCATTGATAGTTGTCACAGTGCCATCTTCAGAGGTATAAGTATATGTACCGTCTCCATTATTTGCCAGGCTTGTTATTGTTTCATTGGAATCAAATGTAATATTAGTTCCAGCTTCATTGGTAAAAGTGAACGTTCCATCCCCATTATCCACCAAAGTTGTTATTGTTTCATTAATATCAATGACATCACCATTTTCATTTGTATAGTCTGCAATCTTATTTCCTGAAATAACATTTTGGATAACTGTGATTACATTGTTTGAAGCAATTGTTGTTCTGGATCCATCTTCAGCAATGAAAGTATACGTACCATCTCCATTATCAATCAGGCTAGTTATAGATTCATTTGTACCAAAAGTAAATCTTGTTCCTTCTTCATTGGTATAAGTGAAGGTGCCATCACCATTATCGGTAATCGTTGTAATTGATTCATTGATGTCTACAACTTCACCATTTTCATTTGTATAGTCAGCAATTTTATTCCCGTTGATCGTATTTTGAACCTGGGTCATTGCTTCAAAGGCATTGATAAAGGTAGAAACACCTGCTTCGTTGGTATAAATATAAGTACCATCACCATTGTCTGTCAGTGTAGAGATAGTTTCTGTGGCATCAATAATTGTATTGCTTCCGTCTTCGCTCGTATATGTGTAAGTTCCGTTGCCATTGTCTGTCAATACTGTGATGACTTCGCCGGTTGAAAATGTAGTCCTTGTGCCATTTTCAGATGTGTAAGTGTAGCTTCCATCTCCATTGTTTGTAAGTGTCGTGATGCTTTCATTCGTGTCGAAGGTCACACCCAGACCTTCTTCATTCATATAGATAAAGGTTCCGTCATTAACTTCTTCCAGAGTGGTCACTGTTTCATTAATGTCAACTACAGCTCCTTCTTCATTTGTGTAGTCAGCGATTTTGTGTCCCTGGATTGTGTTTCTGATTTGAGTGGTGACCTGATCACCAGCAATTATAGTTTGTATGCCTTCTTCATCGGTATAAGTGTAAGTTCCGTTTCCATTATTTACAAGGGTTGATGTCGTTTCTATAGGGTCTATAACTGTTAAAACACCAATTTCATTTCGGTAGGTATAGGTGCCATCACCATTGTCTACAAGAGTAGTTACAATGTCGTTTGTACTAAAAGAAACAGCCACACCATCTTCATTGGTGTAGGTAAAAGTACCATCCAAATTATCGGTAAGGGAAGTTACAGATTCATTAATATCTATTAATGTGGATACACCTTCTTCATTTATATAAGAGTAAGACCCATCTGCATTCTGGATCATTGTTGTGATAGTCTCCTCAGTACCCAATGTGACTTCTTCCCCTAGTTCATTTCTATAAGTATATGTTCCATCACCATTATCCGTCAGGGTTGTTACAGATTCATAAAAATCGGTTTCTATGCCATCCTCATTTACATAAGTTCCTATTCTATTGCCTAATACAGTATTTATAATATTTGTTGCCTGGCTGGTATTTGGACATAGCCAATCCGGTGCATCCGGTGTACCTATATTTACCTGTAAGCAATTTTCCGTGAGGTTGAAAATCACAGCACCTTTCAGAGGTGTAGGTATATTGTCTCTTTGATCGCTTGTTAGGCGAGGTATAACCAAAGCTTTGTTGTTGCTTTCCATTTCTATCAAAGAACCATCATCGATAAGGTGTGGATTATCGCCTATCTTTATTTGTGCAGACAAAGATAGCCCAGCCATCAGTAAACTGATAGTCAGGAGAATTGGTTTCATGAGGCAGTTAGAAATGTTCTTACAGCCAATACTTCTTAGGCTATAACAAGAATAAAATGTTCTCATTATATAAGAATTTAATTTAAGGATCTAATAAAAAGGGTGTGAGTTATGGTTTGCTTTCCAAGGGATATATTTATCCCAAGAAAAATTGAGTGTGCATAAGTTAGACAAAGAGAATAGATAATACCCCTACGTAATTTGAGAAAACCTGTAAAATAGTTTACAAATTGTCATATAGGGATAGGGGGACTCCAGGGAAGAGTAATAGACTAAATAAAAGTGTGGAAATGATTTTTAACTTATATCTCCAGGCTGAATTCTGCGCTGGCTACATTAGGGTCATTTCTTAATAGCTCTAGCATTTCTTCAGGCGAATATTTATTCTGATTGTACGAGATTAACCAGGATTCCTCATTATTTGATAATCTTTTTAATATTCTGACCCCATGCTCTTTTCGCATTTTGTTAAACCAGCTTGCCAGTTGACTTCCGTGCTTCAGGTTGAGTATGATGTGTGATTTATTATATTTCGGACCCTTGTTTTCTTCAACAGTTTTTTCACTGATTAGCGTCCATGCATCTTCTGTTTCAGCAATTTTCTCCAGTTTGAATTGCAATCTGTGCAATATAGTTGGTCGTTCCCGCTTTCCTTTCACAGTTTTTATGGACTTTCCATCATTGTAAGTCATTGTTATTAAAGGAAGATCGGCAATTTTGCTTTCATAATTATCTTGAAAAGAATGGAAATCTGATTCTTTAAAACTGTTTACTAACTCTTTATAGACTTCTTTTTCAATTTGTTTTGAATATGTTCCTATTTTTTCTGTATTCATTTCTCCGATGAATGTAGAATATCCGCCATTGTATACATTCAAAGTATACACAGGACAGGTACCAAAACATCCCCCTTTACGCAGGGTAATTTGTATATCTTCTTCGGTCAGCTCACTAACAGGCTTTACAGTCTTACACGAAATTATAAATGCAAGAAATATCAGGACAAAACAGTTTTTCATATTGTCATTAAATTGATGCGCAAAGATAACGATTGTTTGGACTAAAAAATTTTAAATCAGGCAATTTCACCACCACAACTGCTTCCCGCACCTGCTGTACAACCATAACAATGCTGGTTCAATACAATTTTTCTTTTCATGATATCCTGAGGATCAAAATTTCCGATATGAGCACTTTCGATATCTGATTTTAAATCCAGCATTTGATTAAAATCACAATCATATAAATAACCGTCCCAGCTGACACTTATGGTATTCCTGCACATTAACCCTTTAAGTGTAGCGGGATTAAATACATTTGAAAGCTCAGTCATATAGTCTGCATAGTTTCCAGTTTCGATCAGGTAATCCAGAAACCTGCTTATAGGTAGATTAGTAATAGCATACAGATTATTAAATTCTATACCATACCTTTTGTCTAGCTGTTGTTTGAACTGCTCTTCAAGTTCGCATTGTGAACCTGGAAGGAACGCACCAGAAGGATTATACACAAGGTCCAGTACTAGTCCGGTATTTGCCTTACCATATCCAACAGCATTTAATTTCTGCAAAGCAAGTATTGAATCTTCAAAAACCCCGTCTCCACGTTGGCTATCTGTTCTTCTTTTAGTAAAATAGGGTAGAGACGATACGATATGCACATGGTTTCGGGCATAAAAGTCAGGAAGATCCAGAAACCTTTTGTTGGCAAGTATTATTGTCAGGTTACATCTTACGATTATCTCAATGTCAATCATCCTGCATTCTTCCACAAACCATCTGAAATTAGGATTTAATTCAGGAGCACCTCCTGTGATATCTACAGTTTTGAAGGAATTGTTCTTGAGAATTTCCAGACATCTCTCAAGAGTTTCCCTGTTCATATTTTCTTCTTTTTTATCAGGACCTGCATCTACGTGGCAATGGGCACATGCCTGATTACACAATTTTCCGATGTTGATCTGAAGAATATCCATGCCCGCAGGTTTAATACCATGCTGGTAACCCGCTTGTTTTATACGATCAGAAAAATCTGGTATATCTATCTCATCTATCTTTTTATTTGATATAACTTCCAATTGGTAAAAAGTATCTGCCAATTGATTATTTCGTGCGGTTAAGCTTTTAACTTTTTGCTTAATACCCATTACATCAGCTTTTTCTTCACATGGTTCATCATTTGAACACTATTGACCAATGTTGCGCCGCTCTTTATAGCAGCAGCTACATGGACCGCTTCCATCATTTGTTCTTCATCCGCTCCATTATTAAGACACGCAGAAGAATAGGCATCAATGCAATAAGGACATTGCTCGGTATGTGCAACTGCCAGGGCTATAAGTGCCTTCTCTCTTGTCGAGAGGGCACCTTCTTTAAAAACAGTCGTGTACCATTGAAAAAATTTATTTCCATATTCTTCCTGAAATTCAGTGATATCACCAAATTTCTTGAGGTCTTCCGGTTTAAAATAACTGTCACTCACTATTCTGGATTTTATGTAAAAATAAACTTAAGATCGTCTTTTTAACCATTTAGCTGTTCAATCTGTTGTATGCCTGACAAATCTGTATAAAATGTGATTTGAATAATAGAATTACAAAGATTAAGTTTGAATCAATAATACCTTGATTTGAAAAGATATTCAGCATTATTGTTAACCGTCCTTTTATTCTTAGCCTGTGCTAAAAAAAACAAAGACGTGCATAATCATCCTCCTTCAGCGTATTATTCAACAATTATTTGTCCTGCCGGTGATATTTACATGAACGAAGGAAACAATAGCATTCCAGGGTTTTTCAATATTGGAATATTGGACCAGGATATTCAAACCGATTTAAAAACTCTTGTTTTGGGCAAGCGGCAGGCAAAGAATGCAAGGATAGGTATAAATCCGATTTCATTATTCTCCTATCAAAAGGATACAATTACCTACAAATATATTATAGCTACCCCTGTCAATGAAGTTCTTAAGGATATTGGACAGGATTTCAATAGCTTTTCTATGAATAATATCCATTTGCAAGCCAGCATAGAAGAATGGTTTAAATCACGATGTGCAATTGGAGTTTGTAGAAATTTTAAATGGGAGAATGAGTACAAAGCATTTTTGGAAATATCAAAGACGGAATCCAGGTGAGAGCGATAGAACTACAAGAGGGGTCAGCAGAATATTCCATCAAGATATCAGACAATCTTCATGAGATAAAGGAAGATTGGAACCGCGTATGCCGCAACAGCATTTACTTTAATTCAGATTACCTTGAACTCCTTGAAAGTTATGGTCCGGATGGGTACACTTATTATTATGCTATAGTTTATTTAAATGGAGAGGCAGAAGGTATCTATTACTTTCAAAAGAAAACGATTGAACTGGCAAAGGATTTCAGGGTCCACACACACAGCAAAAATCTCTTGAAAAAAATTGGTGTTTTCTTTCAAAAACAATTCTTTCGCATGATCAGGTACGAACTCCTTGTATTTGGAAATGTGTTATTAACAGGAGAATATGCTTATTTCTTCAGGAATGAGAATCCCGGCAAAAGTGAATTTAATAAATTAACAAATACTGTACTTAGGCAGGTCCAGGAATTTATAAAAGCCAATAAGGGAAGAAAATTCAAAAGTGTGCTTTCCAAGGATTTCTATGTGGATAGTGCTTTGTCACACGGACCTTTTCCCATGAATGACTTTACTGAATTCCAGGTTCAGCCTGATATGATCCTTAAAATCAAACCTGATTGGGCATCATTTGCCGATTATACTGCTTCAGTTAAATCAAAGTATCGGGTCAAATTCAAAAAAGTCAATTCTAAGGGAAGAGATCTGGAATACAGGGATTTAAGCCCTGATGATATGGCTAGTCTTAAGAATGATATTCATAAACTATATTTAAATACATCACAAAGAGCCAGTTTCAGTCTTTTTGTGCTCCATGATGAATATTTTCTGCAACTGAAAAAAACATTTCCTGATAGGTTTATAGCCACAGGCGTATTCCTGGATGATAAACTGGTTGCTTTTTATACGCTAATATTGAATGGAGAAAATGCGGATGCTCATTTCTTAGGATATAACCCTGCATTGAATTCCAGGTACCAGATATATTTCAATATTTTGCTTAAACTCATCGAGAAATCGATTTCCCTGAATGCAAAAATATTGAATCTGTCCAGAACGGCATTGGAAATCAAATCTTCAGTTGGTGCTGAGCCTTTTTCTATGAATATCTATTTGAAGATCAATAATAATTTCCTGAACAACAGATTATCCTGGATTTTGAAAAGGACTGTTCCTGCTGTTGACTGGATCCAGAGGCGACCTTTCAAAGAATAGTTTTGCATAAGCTGTGTTTAATTGTCTTATCTGATCAACATTATGAAAGAAATCTGCATTTGTATCCAGTTCTTCCCATTCCACAATAGTGCCTCTCTGCACTTCGGAAATATTTGAACCCATATCCTGAATAACAGAAAATGCAATAATCAGGATAATAAATACTGCAGCCATTGACATTATAAATCTAAGGCCGGATTTTCGTTGGATTTTTCTATTTTTCCTTGCTTTCTTAAGCTTGCGTTCAATTTTATTCCAACTTTCAGCAGCAGGTTGAACCCTGAGTTCTGAACCTTCTTTTATGATGTAATCAAATTCATTATCCACTGACATGATTCAAGATATTTTTTGATTATGTTTTTTTTTATACAATGCTCTCAATTTCCGCTTTGCAAGTATTAATTGTGACTTACTTGTATTTATACTTATTCCTAATTTTTCGGCAATTTCCCTGTGTTTATATCCTTCGATAACATAAAGATTAAATACTGTGCGATATCCAACAGGCAAATCTTGTATCAATTCCAGGATTTCATCATGGCTCAATTTATCGATAACACGTGGAGCCTCGTTTATGTCATAGGCATTTTCAATATTTACATGGAGATTCAGATTGCTGTTTTTTCTGATACTCATTAACGCCTGGTTCACTACAATCCTCTTCATCCAGCCTTCAAAGCTGCCCTGGTCTTTATACTGATGAATTTTTGAGAAGATCTTGAAAAAACTTTCGATCATAACATCTTCTGCCTCGGCACTATTTTTTATATAACGAAGACAAATCGCAAAGAACAGGGAAGAATATTTGTCATATATAGCCTTTTGGGCCAAAGGATCTCCCTTCCTTAATTGTGCCAGTAAATTCGCTATCGTTTGCATTTGAAGATCAAGCTAATCATTAATTAGATGAAAGGTAATTCATTTTTGGTGTATGTGATTTAAGTTGTTATGCTAATCACTTCTTTCACTTTGTTATTTAGTACCTTTACAGGCTTATTATTGAACAAAAAAACAGATAAATGGAATTGAGTTCCAGGTACAATCCCAATGAAGTTGAAGAAAAGTGGTACAAACACTGGGAAAGCAATAATTATTTCAAATCCACACCTGATGACAGGGAACCGTTTACAATTTTAATTCCTCCTCCAAATGTAACAGGTGTCCTTCATATGGGTCATATGTTAAATAATACAATCCAGGATGTCCTTATACGGAAAGCACGACTGGAAGGTAAAAATGCCTGCTGGGTACCCGGTACAGATCATGCTTCTATTGCTACCGAAGCCAAAGTTGTCAAGAAATTAAGAGATGAAGGCATCAAGAAGTCAGACTTGTCGAGAGACGAATTCCTGAATCATGCCTGGGAATGGACAGACAATTACGGTGGAATTATTCTGCAACAATTAAAAAAACTGGGAGCTTCACCTGACTGGGACAGAACAGTATTTACAATGGATGATGTCAGGTATAAATCTGTGATAAAAGTTTTTGTTAACCTATACAAAAAAGGAAAATTATATCGGAAGAACAGGATGGTCAACTGGGATCCTAAAGCTAAAACAGTTCTGTCTAATGAAGAAGTTCTTTATTCCGAAGAGAACAGCAAATTGTACTATGTCAGGTATCGTCTGGAAAACTCTGATGATTATATAACAATTGCAACGACAAGGCCTGAAACCATACTAGGCGATACAGCCATAGCAGTTCACCCGGAAGATGAGCGTTACGCACATCTCAAAGGATCCAGAGCTATCGTCCCGCTTATTGATAAACCGATCCCCATAATTTTTGATAATTATGTGGATAAAGAATTTGGAACCGGTGCATTGAAGATTACGCCGGCTCACGATCCCAATGATTATGAGATTGGTGAAAAACACAAATTGGAAATTGTCAATATTTTAAATGATGATGCGACAATTTCTCCAGCTGGTCAGCTGTATATAGGTGAATCAAGATTTAATGCAAGGAAGTTGATTGTTTCTGATCTTGAAGAAAAAGAATTCCTTGTAAAAACCGAGGATCTTGTACACAATGTTGGAAGATCAGAACGGACGAATGTTCTTGTAGAACCAAGATTATCGCTCCAATGGTATGTCGATATGAAATCACTGGCAGCACCTGCCCTTGCTGCGGTCGAAAACAATGAAATCAATTTCTATCCCGAAAAGTATAAGAATACCTACAGGCACTGGATGACCAATATAAGGGACTGGTGCATTTCACGACAGCTATGGTGGGGTCAGCGTATCCCGGCATGGTATTATAACGAAGATGTATTTGTTGCTGAGACCGAAGAAGAGGCTTTTAAATTGGCGCAGGAAAAATATGGCAATGCTATTTCACGCGATGATCTCAAACAGGACGAAGATGTTCTGGATACCTGGTTTTCATCCTGGTTATGGCCAATATCAGTATTTGACGGCTTTGAATCGAGGGAGGATCTTTCCTATTACTATCCAACTTCTGTGCTTGTTACCGGATGGGATATCATTTTCCTATGGGTGGCTCGGATGATTATGGCAGGCTATGAATGGGAAAATACATTCCCTTTCAAGGATGTTTATTTTACCGGGATGGTTCGTGACAAGAAGAGACGAAAGATGAGCAAATCGCTTGGTAACTCTCCCGATGCATTAAAATTGATTGAAGATTATGGTGCAGATGGTGTCAGATTCGGAATGCTGTCCTGTTCACCAGCTGGTGGTGACCTGTTGTTTGATGATAAACTGGTTGAAAACGGAAGGAATTTTTCCAATAAGATATGGAATGCTGTTCGTTTTATAAAAGGTTTGAAAATAGATCAATCACTGGAAACACCAGCTAAAAATCAACTTGCCCAGGATTGGATCACAAGTCAGTTGAATAAAACAATTCTAGGCTTGAATGATTCATTCAAGACTTACAGGATATCAGAAGCATTGATGAACCTCTATACTTTTATCTGGAATGATTTCTTCAGCTGGTTTATTGAACTGATCAAACCTGAATATGGTAAACCAATTGACAGGGGGACATATGATTTTTGCATCCAGTTATTTGAGACCTGTTGCACGCTTCTCCATCCTTTCATGCCGTTTATTACTGAAGAAATATGGCACCAGATCAAGGATAGAAAGGAAGGGGAGGACTGTATCAACAGTCAATATCCGGAAGCAGGGTTAATAGATGATAGACTCATCTCGGATTTTAATCTTTTGAAATCTATTGTCAGCAATGTCATGTATATTCGTAACAAGAACCAGATGCCTCCAAAGGAACAGATTGATGTCGCTTTTATCAATAATCCTGAAATAGATGCATGTATGGTCAGGAATGGATTTAGAGAAGCCTTGCTGCATAAAGCATACCTCAAATCTTTCGAAGGACATGAAACAGGAGAAAAGATTGACGGTATTTCCTTTATATGTGGTAAAACAAAATTCTTTGCACAGATCCAAAAGGAACTTGATGTTGAAGAAGAAATCACAAAGCTTGAAGAAGAATTGAAGTACCAGCAAGGGTTCGTGGTTTCTGTCGAAAAGAAATTGTCCAATGAGCGATTTGTGAACAATGCGCCTGAAGCAGTCGTTGAAAAAGAACGCAAAAAGTTATCGGATGGACAGGCACGAATTGATGCTATAACAAAACTCCTGGAGAAGCTCCGAAAAGGATAGGGGATCTTAAATAAAAAAGCCTTCAGTCAATCAACTGAAGGCTTTTTTAATATCTGTTAAGAAGTTTTATTTACTCACCACGATTCGCTTAGATGTAAATCCTTCTTCTGTTCTTACATTTATATGATACATTCCTGCATTTAGATCTCTTACATCAATACTAACTTTTTCATTAATGATGTTATCGTATCTTAAAGATTTGATCAATGTACCTTTAATATCAACAACATCTATACTTACAGGTGATGCAGTTTCAAGTTGAAGGTCTACAAATACAATCTCTGTAGCAGGGTTCGGATAAACAGTGATATCCTGGGTATTATTAAGATCTTCTGTTCCGGATGTGATCTCTTCAATCGTGTATTCTACCCAAAGTTCGTTGATACCCCAAGTACCACCAGTGAATGTTAATCCATCAATTTCATTGAAGTTTCCGGTGGAAGTCTGTGCCATCGCTGTTCCAGTCAACCTGTTGCTTCCTAATGAATCAAGTGCAAGGTTTGCAGCACTCACATTCCAGTTTCTCTCTTCTACAAAAGGAGAATCTGTATCAAAACCTAACAATCCGATTTGTGTCGCATTATTGGAATTTGTAGCGAATACCATAACATACATTTGATCATCTCTTAATTCAACAGGAATTGGATTACCATCGTTATCCAGAAGTGCTTCACCTGTTGAAAGGTCTGCAGCAGCCATTTCAATTTCAATCTGTCTCTGGCTACCAAAGGCAGGGTTAATAATCTGGCCACCACCAACTTTAGCTCCAACAAGAAGTGTATTGTCAGCTTCGATAGTAAATGAGCCTGAATTATCTTCATCATTTCTTAACCATGCATACAACCAGACATTTACGGTACCATTCCTGGTTTGTTCATCATCAACACCAAATCTGACTTTGGTAATAGTATGATCTGTACCATTAGGGACATAAAACATATGGCCTGCAGCGTAATTCAAAGTAAAGGCAGATGATCCTGGAGACCAGGTCGATCCATCTGTCATAGAATTGAATACCGGAGGGGTAACAAATTCATCTTCGGCTGGAAGAGGAGACAGTATATTATCTGTAACTTCAAAATTAAATGGTATTACATCATTATCAGCATTGGTATCGCCATCTGCACCTACAACATATCTGCCCTGGTAAAAACCAACTTCAGTTGGTGTAAAAGTTTCCGGGAATACTGTATTTTGATTATCACTCCATGCTCCAATATCAGGGTAGTTATTGGTCGTCTGGAAAACCATTGTACCATCAGGACCAAAAATTTCTACATCACAGGTAACATTTGTGGCTGTGACATTACCGATATTGAATATATCAATAAGGAAAGGCATCTCAGAAGCCTGACCAACTGGTGTTTTGTAAGCAGGTGCTGTAGCGAAGAAATTGAAATTCGCTCTCATATCTGCTGAAGATTCATTTACAAGTCTGACATCGTCAATTCCCCAGTAATAGTAACCTGAATCCGGATTGGAATTTTTCCAAAATCTCAATTTAATGGATCCTGCATTTTCATATCCAGGTAAAGCTACCTTAACTGTTCTTGCAGCTTCAAAAGTGTTTACAATAGTTTGATTGTTAACCTGGAAAGTATCTGGCCATGTCTGACCGCCATCCGGGCTTGCAAGCACATAAGTCGCTGAAAAGAACTGAACAAAGATTTGATCAAATTCAACAAATAAACCATCTATAGCTAATCCAGAAAGATCGATTAAAGGTGACTCAATTGATCCATTACATGGATCACAAATGCCTTGGTTAACGTTTCCTAGTCCCCATGAATCGAGGTGCATATACCCGTTACATTCAGTAGCTGAACCAATCGTTGTACCGAAAATATCAAAACCTGAATCCGGGTGAACCCATGCCCATCCGTCTCCTTCAGAGTCATCATTATTTATAGTCCATCCATTAGGTCCGTCTTCAAAATCACCCTGTCCTCTTTCATTACCCCAGATGACTTCCGGACCATACTCAGGCGTAAAGCAAGGAGGTTCGACATAGGAGAAAGTGACATTTACTGTTTCATTCGCCATAGCCATTTTTACGGTTTGACAATCATTTAAAGTCATGGATACAACTCTGATTGTAATAGAAGGATCGTCTCCTCCTGGAATTACCAACTGATCAGGATTATCTGTATCGTTATTACAGATTAGCATTGTAACTGCCCCAGCTGCCTGGGCATTTGCTGCTTTAACTACAAATGCACATTCACCTCGATCAACAACTGCAATATCACCTGCTACATCACTGGTGATGGCTTCACAGGCATCTGTTTCAGTACCTGTATTACTACCATCTGCATTACTGTCTATAGCCATACCATCATTGGCAAAAGCAAGATTACCTGTAGATGGAGTTTGTGAAAGATCTCCGAAGTTTGCCAAAGCTATTGTATATTCTCCGGCGGCAGCACCCCCGTTAACTGTCATTGTATTGATAGGCTGGGCATACATGCCTGCTGTCAATAACATGGCCAAGAAAAAACTACATATTGTAAATTTGATTTTCATATGCTTAATATTTTTAATTTATTTGATTTAACATGAATAAGAGATGGCAAGTCTCACCTGCCATGAAATTAAGTGCACCAAAAATAATAAATCTAATCTTCCTTTAATGTCTTTTTGGAGAATAAAGTCATTATAAAAAAGAAGCTAAAAAAAGTCTGTTTCTAGAAGATATCCTCAAGATTTACAGGACTTACACCCGATTTTGATACGACAGCTGCACCAGCCTGGTTTGCTATTTTTGAGATAGCATGAATATCCAGTCCTGAGACCAATCCATAAGCAATCACAGCTAATACGGTGTCACCGGCACCTGAAACATCCGGGTTTTCAACTTCATGACCATGAATGATCCCTGAATCTTCATTCTTTTTGTAGAATATGCCCTTATTGGCCAGTGTAACAAAAAATTGTGCATTTGAATCCAATTGCAGTTCATCGAGCGCGTTTTGAATGGAACTTTCTTCCGGTAAAATATCCCGACCCAAGGCATTGGATAGTTCCTTCAGGTTGGGTTTGAAAGCAGTACATTGGGATAGTAATCTGAAATTATTTGATTTAGGATCCACAATCAGGGGTATTTTTGCAGTCCGGCATTCCGCTTGAACAAACTTGATCATCGATTTTGTAATACAACCTTTGTTATAGTCCTGGATAATGATCGCCGCAATTTTTTTATCCTTTAGGAGATCCATGAATAACTCTTTCAATTTGCTTTCAATATCGGAACTCAAATCATCATAGTCTTCACTGTCTATTCTTAAAAACTGGTTGAAACCAGCATCTACAACTCTTTTTTTATGGGTTGTTTTACGGGAATGATCCGTAATAATGTATGATTCGATTCCAGAATAAGTACAAATATCCCTTATTAAATATCCTGCGGCGTCATCTCCACAAACGCTTAACAATACAGGATTCAGATTTAGTCCTCTCAAATTAATGGCCACATTACCGGCACCTCCAAGACGATCAGTCGTGGATGTTTGCCTGAGTAATGGAACATCAGCCTCAGGGGAATCACCCAAATGTTCTCCTACAATGTAAGTGTCAAGCATGACATCACCCAGAACCAGGATTATTTTTTCTTTTTCACTCACCAATAACTTGCTTAATTTCTTGTGTAAAGATGTCTAAGTTTGCCTGATTTTCCTCAAAAAATACGGTACATAAATCAGAGAAATTTTCAGAATCAACCTCGAGCAAGTGTTGAATCCACTGGTCTAACTGGTTTTTCTTTTCAATGACAAACAGTAGTTCTTTTGATTTGAGTAATTGTGCCATTGGAAATTTCCTGATGTTTGGTCCTGTAATTACAGGGATGCCATAAACAAGGGGTTCAAGAACGTTATGTGGACCTTTTTCAAAACCGGCACCTACATATGCTACATCAGCATTCCCATAGAGATGTTTCAAGTCGCCCAGGGTATCAATTATGAGCACTTCATGTTTAAAAGTATGGATTGATTCAGAATATAAGCTGGTACCTCTCTTTATTTTGTCTTTGAAAGCAGAAATACTATGTTCATCAATATCATGGGGGGCAATGATGAAATTATACCCGGGATTGGAATTAATATAGTTGCATATCATTACTGATTCAAAAAGGGTACAAGAACCAAAAATTATGGTTTGTTGTCCGGGTTTCGACCATTGGATGATAGTTGCATTTTGCTTGTTCAACTGAACCTGTTTAATTCGGGTGTCTCCAAGAACACTGATATTGCTAAAACCTTTCTCCTTCAGGATCTCATAACTGACTTTGTTATGACAAAATATTTGATGACTTGATTTAATGAGATTTAGAAAAGCTTTAAAGAAAGGATTAAATAGATAAT
>JABDPK010000029.1 GCA_013042795.1 Saprospiraceae bacterium
ACGATGCAAAAGAGTCCGATTCCATCTGATCTGAATTATTTTGATAAAGGCGTTCACAGGCTCAGTTATCATCTTCAATTTTTGATTGCCAGTAAGGTCACTGAACGGTTTTCTTTCCAGTTTGGTGGCGGCTGGACATACCGAAATATTGTAGAATCACAAGACAAGAATGATTTGCCAAGTATTGGTTTGGTACTCAAATATCAGTTCTCGAAGGTCTTTGGTTTGATTGTAGAGGGGACTATACCGTTTTCGGAATACAGGGACAACGAACGAAATTTTGATGACAGCAAAAGATTTCATTATCCAATAGGTATTGGATTCGAGTGGGAGACAGGCGGCGGACATGTTTTCCAGATTAATCTTACCAATGCAACAGGGATAGTTGAAACAGATTATATCCCATATACAACATCGAGCTGGACAGATGGAGGTTACAGATTAGGATTTACAATAGCCAGACAATTCAGGATATGATGCATCGATCTTCAATACTAATATTCCTTGCGATTTTAATCGTTGTCTTTATAAGTGCTACTGCGCTTGTGTCAACTTCGTTTGAGCTTGAACCAGGCATGCGTGTTTCCAAGGTGCTTGCTATACTGGGCGATGATGACCTTGGACATTACCCGGATACCAATGTGCGCGGTGTTTCAGCAGAACGCGGTCGACAACTGGTATTTGACGGTATTGCATCCAAGCCTGGTGGTGGTTCAACACGCAGACAAAGCAAGCACTTTGTTTGTACATCGTGTCACAATACAAAGCGGGAGGATCCTGACTTGAGATATTCTGATCCACAAGCCAGGCTTGAATACACCAATGAACAAAAGATGCCGTTTTTACAAGCCACCTCATTGTATGGTGTTGTAAACCGGGAGACTTTTTACAACGGTGATTATGAGAAAAAATATGGTGAACTTGTATATGCAGCCCGAAATGATATCAGGGGTGCGATCCAGTTATGTGCAGTTGAATGTGCACAGGGAAGAAAATTGAAGAACTGGGAGCTTGAGTCCATTTTATCCTTTTTATGGACAATTGATCTTAAAATTGAAGATTTGAACCTCGATGAAGATCAATATGATTACCTGGCTTCTGCATTAAAAGGGAATACTGACCAGGATTCAGCCATTTCCATTGTAAAATCGAGATACATTAGTGGTTCTCCAGCTCATTTTGGTTCGGCCTATGCATCTCATCAGTCCACTGAAAAACTGACAGGAAATTCTGAAAATGGCAAGCTGATCTACGAGAACAGTTGTCTTCACTGTCACAAAGAAAGACGGTATTCTTTTTTCAACCTGGATGATGAAAAGATCACTTTTCAGCATTTAAATAGCAAAGCCGGAGGGTATGGTCATCATTCGATTTACCAGGTCATCAGGTATGGTGTTTTCTCAAAAGCCGGAAAAAGGTCTTATATGCCTCAATATCCACTTGAGAAATTGAGCGACCAACAACTTAAAGATTTAGAAAGTTATATTGAATACAGAGCAAAGGCCGACTAGAAAATATATTATGCTTTTTATATATATTTTAAGTTTTTAATATACATTAGTCATTAATTTGATTATCACAGGTTCAATTCTGAATTAAAATTGCATTGAATCAAAATGAGTAAACCAAAAGTCATAAAACAATACGACAAGCTCGATGATGCTTTAAAAGCAGAAATCGGTAATGCCTTTCCCAGAGGCTTTGACAAACACCTGATTACCTTTAAGGATCGTAAAGGAAAATTGGTTAGTGCTTTACCATACGAGTCTGAAGAATTTTACTATTTCGTTAGAATGACCCGGGAGCAGGCCCATGCTATTTACCAGGGCTTGGGTGCTTATGCACCAATAGAAACAACACCGGAAGAAGAGTCGTAAGAGAATGATCTAGATGTCAAAGAAGAAGTAGCCGATATCCCCGGAGAATTATCCGAAGAAATGGATTAATGATCCCCTTCTGGAAAGAAGCACAACAATTCGCTCAGTTATTTTTAATTACTTTTAAAAAGGAAATTCCGAGGGTATCTCAATAATTAACAAGATAGACAGACATTCACAGGAGCAGCCTATACTGGGCATGCTGTTCTATACGTTCCTGGGATTCATTCGTCCTGCACTTGCAGTCATCCTGTTGCCGATATATCTCAGTGTTTTTTCTAAAAACGAATGGGCAATCTATAGCCTCATGCTTGTTGTGGGAAATTTTTCCATGATCATTTTGACGTGGAGAATCAATGCAGCCATGCTCACAAAATATTTTGATTACTACCACGACAGAAACACCTTGCGCAGATATCTGCGCAGTATATTTTCAGCAAGTATTGTGATTGGAGTGATCATGATTGTGTTATCCTACTTTATTGGACCATTAATTTTTGACCTGATTTTTAAATCTGAAGAGATCCTTTTCTTTCCTTATGGTTTTACCATTTTAATTTATGCTGTACTAAGCGAGATAAATATTAGCTATTTCATATTTCTCAAGAATGAAAGGAATTTAAGGAAGTATGCTTTGGTAGTCATTACACAAGTGCTATTGGTTATCTTTCTACAGTTTTTGCTGATAGTTGTCTTGAAGGAAGGTGTGCAGGGTGCCGTTTTGGGCATGTTGCTGGCCAATGTGATCACATTTATTATGATACTTTTTTTGGAAAAGGACATCATAACATTCAGACCGGACATGCAAATGGTCAGAAAATCACTGGTTTTTTCTATTCCGCTTATCCCATACCTGATGATATACTGGTTCATGACGAAAGGTGAAAGAATTTTCATTGAACAATTCATGGACCTGGCTTCAGTCGGTACTTATATCCTTTTGGTAACATTTACTGGTGTAACAGTCTTATTTATTGAAGCTACTATCAATGGAGTCAGGCCATTTCTGTTCGAATTGTTCACACGCAATGCCAGGGATGATAATAAGGCCATTCAGTTACTAACCAGGCTTATCGTTAACACGCCGCTACTCGCGCTTCCCCTTGTCATATTTGTGGGCAGCAATATTAACTTGATTACGACAAATAAGGACTATTATGAAATTATACCATTTGTAAGTTTTGCTGCCGTTGTAGCTTATACCCTGGTCTACGGTAAAATGTTTTACCAGCATCTTGTATACCGGAAAAAATCATTCATGGTGACGGCATTATCCTTTATCAGCCTTGTTGTATTTGTTTTTGCACTTATAAAACTGGTGCCTTGGTTGGGTGTCAGCGGTGTATTATGGTCTGTTCTTATTGTCAATATAGTATTTGGGGTCTTATTTTATATTGCTGGTCAAAAGGCCATTTATGTTGATTACAATTACAAAGATATTTTAGGGATTCCCCTGGTCTGTGTAGGATTAATCTTTTTGGTGGAATACCTGTGTATTCATAATGGCATGAGTTACGGGCTATATGGACTGGTCCAGTTTTTTGTTGTTACTTCCGTGGTATTTCTGCTAAACCGGAGCAGTATATCGGAATACCGTCATATTTTTATGAATTCTAAAAGTTAATAGATCAAGACCCTGAACAATTTTCTACAGCATTAAGTTAATATCTTTACATTCGTATGTATTAAATGAACGAGAAAGTCACAAAGGAAGCTGAAGCGATCATCCCCACAGACTGGGGATCTTTTAAAATTATTGCATATAAGTCTGATGTATCTGAGTATACACCAGATTTCGCCCTGGTTCATCCCGGAATAGATCCTGATGATATTGTCACGCTCAGAATACACTCGGAATGCATTACAGGAGACTTATTTCATTCTCAAAGATGTGATTGTGGGAATCAGCTGGATGCTGCCATGAAACGTATACAGTCCGATAAAGGATTGTTAATATATCTAAGACAGGAGGGAAGAGGAATAGGTATTATCAATAAATTAAAGGCATACAATAAGCAAGATGAGGGAATGGATACAGTCGAAGCCAATAAAGCACTTGGTTTTAAGACGGATTACAGGAACTACCGGAAGGCTTTGCACATACTGGAAGACCTTGGAATTAATAAAGTCAGGGTACTGACCAATAATCCCGATAAATTGGGCGCTTTTGATGATAGTAAAATAAAAATTCTTGGAAGGATACCGCTGGAGGTCGAATCCAACAAGAATAATGAAAGATACCTAAAAACCAAGAAAGAAAGTTTGGGTCATTTATTAAAATAACTGACATAATGATTCGTTTTTAATAATTGATTGCCGGGATGAAAATCTTAACTACAGATCATCTTTCAACTTTAATAAATATCTGAAAAATGAAAAGGCCTGCAGTTTTAATCATAATTGGATATCTCCTCATCACAGTTATTTTCTTTTTAGTAGCAGGTGCTGTTTCAAGCAATTTAGCAGTAAACGATGCCTCCGGTATCCGAAAGGCGTTCCTATCGTTTGAACGTATTTTCTTCTGGATTGAAATGTATCTTTTTTACGGAATATTTCTCCTTGCCAGTTCAATTATGGGAATGTACTGGGCCAAGAGGTACAGTTATTTACAGAGCTTCAAAGTCTTCAAGATCGTATTTATTATGGTGGTTATTTCTGTAGTGGCAACCTTTGCAGTTTCCCTCTTGACAGAATAATATCTCTTTTTAATAGTACCGTCACGACCTTCATCAATTATACCGGAATACTCTCAATTTGAAGATTTGCCATGGTTTAGGCTGTTTGATTTATGGATATAAAATCAATTGCCGTATTCTTGTATGTATGCTTTCGATACTCATCCCGATATATAATTGCAATGTCGTGAAGTTGGTTGATACCTTGCACAAACAATGCAGGAAGGAAAAAATCACTTTCGAGATATTGTGTTTTGATGACGGTTCTGACCTGGAGACCAGGAAGGAAAACGCACCGCTTGCGGCCTATTTTGGTGTTAATTATACGGAGTTGTCAAGAAACCTTGGTCGGGCACGAATACGGAACTGGCTGGCAAAGTCAGCGAGTTATGATAATCTTCTTTTTCTTGATTGTGATTCAAAAGTTTCAGGAAGAAAGTTCGTAAAGAATTATATTGATGTCATTGGGAAACATAAGATC
>JABDPK010000031.1 GCA_013042795.1 Saprospiraceae bacterium
AAATGCATATTCACCAGCTGAAAACTCACCATTTATATTTCCAATATCATCTGTAAGATCAAAAGTCCCATAATCATAGTATTGAAAAGAAGCATGGGTTGATATCCCTGATCTTTTCAGGTGTTTACCAAATGCCAGGTTTCCAAATTGTGTGCCTGCAAAATGAAAATTATGGTTAATGGCAAACTGGTGATCAGATAAGCTATCTAGTGCAGCCGGGTTGATCTGGGCTAGTGTCACATCTTCATCTATGACCGCAATCAGGCTTCCTCCCAGAGCGCTTAACCTGGCATTCCCGGGTAAACCTGCAGATTCAAAGGCAAACCTGCCACCTATCTGTCCGTAGACATCATTGTGAAATAAAAACAGTATAACGAAAACGATGATATAATTACTAATCCTCATAGCTTAATTAGACAACGCAAACTTAGGTGAATCATTAATAAGTATTGAACAGACAGGCATAAAATGTCGGCATATAGTTTTTTCCCTTAATTGGCATCTGTCAGTTTCCAGCTTGTTTTGCATACCGCCATAGAGTCACACAACATAATCCTGATAAGGACGCCTTCCTGATTGTATTCCTTGAGCTCTCCAAATTCATTATCGCCATTTAGATATTGTCCTTCCCATTTAATATTACCATTGGGATGAAATTCCTTAAACGGCCCGTTTTCATTATTATCTTTCATGGTGATTTCTTCTTTTAAAATACCATCTGCGTAATATACTTTTAATGGCCCTTCCATTACGCCGTCATAATAATTGACAACGAGTTTCAGACTTCCGTTGTCATGATAAACTTTATACGGTCCATTAATTACGTCCATATCATATGTTTCGTGAATTTCCGTTTCCCCGTTTTCATAGAAAATCTTGCGATCTCCCTGGAGCTTGCCTTTCACATATGTACAACTTTCTTTTATACTTCCGGAAGCATAATAAGCAACATACTCTCCGTGTTTTAAACTGTCTTTAGATATTTGATACCTCTCCAGGATGACGCCATTTTCATCTTTTTCTTCAATCATAATTTGCTGGTTGCAGGAAAAAGCAACCAGTAAAACTGTAGACAGAAATAGTGGTTTTATCGAATTTTTCATATCCTATAAACGCAAATTTTAGATTTTTATTAAGAAATGTTTCGTAGAAACTATTCTATATTTACCAAAAATTTATAAAAATGATAAAGAATTATTTTACTGTCTGTCTTCTGGCTTTGTTTAGTGCCTTGAGTATTTCTCATTTATCTGCACAGGAAGTCAAAGAGACAAAGAAAGTTATCGTCATAGAAAAAAAGGTCGATGAAGACGGTAATGTTACAGAAAAGAAAATTGTCAAGGAAGGTAAGGAAGCTGAAAAACACCTGAAAGAAGCCGGAGAGAATATATGGATTTCTAAAGATGGAGAAAATGTTAAAGTGACAGAAAAGAAAGCTTATAAAATGGTGGTTCTCGACGATGACGGAAAAGAAAAAGTAATCGAATGGAACGGAGAAGGAGAAATGCCGGAAGAACTTAAGGGAATCATGAAAGAACATGATTTGGAAATGTATATGGATGTGGAAGTAGAAGTAGGAGATGAAGAGCATAAGGACATAAAGATCATAACCAAGGGCAATGGTAATGAAGAAGTTATTGAACTCGAACTTGAAGGTGATGAATTACCGGATGATGTGAAAAAAATGCTTGAAGAAAAAGGTATAAACATTTTCATGATGGATGGTGACCATGAGGACATCAAGGTTATTGTAGAAAAGGAAATGGATAAAAACAGCAATAAGGTGCAATTGGGTGTGTTTATTGAAGAAGCTGAAAAAGGTGCGAAGGTTACTGGCATTATGGAAGGTTCAGCTGCAGAAAAAGCGGGATTGACAGAAGGTGATGTGATTACAAGAGTCAACGATACCCCGGTTACCTCGATAGAGAGCCTTCTTGGAGCATTATCAGGGTTTAATCCAAATGATATTGCAATTATTGAAGCTCATAGAGATGGAGAAAGGAAAGCTTTCGAAGTGGTCCTGCAGGAACGAAAAGACGCTTTTGAACACAAGTCCTGGGAAAAAGTAATCGAACTTCATGAAGAGCATGACCATGAGGCTGAAGACAAGGAAGAAGAAATAATAATCATAAAGAAAAAGGTCAAGGTTAAAAAAGACAAGAAATAATTATCCCATCCCAATTAAATGCCGGCTGGAGGGAACTCTTGCCGGTATTTTTGTATATAGTTATATGTGAAACAGACAGCCGCTACAAGTCAGATGAATTTATGGGGTATGCAACGCAAACCCTTTTTCTTTATGATAGATTTTGAAATGGCGGATATCCGGCTATATCCTCTTGAAGACCTTGATGATGATATCTTTCTCAAAACCGGGCTGTTCACAAAAGAGAATTCTGAATATCGCAAAACCGATTTGGTATCTCTTTCGCCCAGGCCCGTAAATTTTGATTCATACAAAAAGTCATTTGACAAGGTTCTCAAAGAGATTAATTTTGGTAACAGTTTCCTTGTGAATCTTACTGTTAAAACACCTGTTGAGTTATCAGGTTCTCTTCTGGATGTTTATTATCAAAGCAAGTCTCTTTACAAGCTCTACTTCAAGGACCAATTTGTCGTGTTTTCTCCCGAAACATTTGTCAGGATTGAAAACGGCATAATATCGTCTTACCCAATGAAAGGGACCATCGATGCCATGATTCCAAATGCAGATCAAATTATTCTGAACGACAGAAAAGAAAAAGCGGAACACAATACCATTGTGGATTTAATCCGTAATGACCTTAGCATGGTCGCTAAAAAAGTACGGGTTGATAAGTTCAGGTACCTAGATAAAATCAAAAGCAGTTCAGGGTCTATTTACCAGGTAAGCTCAAGGATAATCGGGGAACTTCCTGAAAACTACAATGAAACAATTGGTAATATCATTATCACCTTACTCCCTGCAGGTAGCATAAGCGGCGCACCTAAGAAAAAGACCATTGAAATTATCCGTGACGCTGAAGAAGAACCCCGAGGTTATTATACTGGTGTGTGTGGGGTATTTGATGGATATTCTTTAGATTCATTTGTCATGATCAGATATATACAAAAAGATGGCAGTGACTATAATTATCGTAGTGGTGGTGGACTCACCTTTATGAGTAAAACACGATCTGAGTACGAAGAAATTATTCAAAAGATATATGTCCCGACTAATTGAAAGTGTCCTTGTTTATAATGGCCATGTTTATAACTGGTCATTTCATTTAGAAAGAATGCGAAACAGTTTGTGGCAACATTTTGGCTGTCTTCCGTTTTTCAATTTTGAAAAGATGTTCGCAGAAGCTTCACAGCAGCAAGGAAGAGTAAAATTGAAAATTATTTATGATAACCAGTCTTTCAGTTATTCGTTCAAGGATTATACAACTAGAAAAATTCAATCACTTCGTTTGGTTCATGATGACTGTATCGAATATGGACTAAAGTTTGAAAACAGAAAGTCACTGGATGATCTGTTTAAAAGAAAATCAGGAGCGGATGATATTCTTATTATCAAAAAGGGGTTAATTACAGATAGCTATTATTGTAATGTCGCTTTATTGAGCAAGGGCAGTTGGTTTACCCCCTGGAAGCCACTTCTTTGTGGGACAAAAAGAGAACAATTGATTAGATCAGGTATAATCCATCCAAAAAAGATCACATTGACGGATCTTCCCCATTACTCCCAAATCTGCTTGTTTAATGCAATGATAGATTTCAAAAAAATTCTTCTACCGGTCAATAGGATCATTAATTGATCAAATAAGAAGTAGTTAAATTTTTCTTAACATACGACATGTTTCGTAATAAATTTCTAACTTACGATTGTTTTCGTATATAAAGCTGTTAAATCGATATGACATTAAAGAAGAAAATAAAACCCACTGAATCAGAATTGGAAATATTGCAGGTTCTTTGGATTCATGGTCCGTCATCAGTAAGACAGGTCAATGATCTGTTAAACGAACAAAGGGAGGTAGGATACACTACAACACTTAAGATCATGCAAATTATGACTGAGAAAGGACTTGTATCCAGGAATACAGAGAATCGGACACATATCTATCATTCCGCAGTCAAGGAAGGTGATACACAACGTAGTTTGCTCGACAGCTTTATAGAAAAAACATATCGGGGTTCGGCCATGCGTCTTGTCATGCAGGCGCTTGGAAATCAAAAAGCAAGTCCTGAAGAGTTGGAAAAACTCAAAGCCATTATCAATGAATTAGAAACGAAAAGTTAATATCATGATAACTTCATTCCTGTCCTCTGACCTAAGCTATGCCATTGCTATGACACTGTTGCATTCAATCTGGCAAATAGGGTTAATCGCTCTTTTGTTAAGCCTGGTTTTAAGATTTGTTCCTGAGTCTTCTTCAATAAACAGGTATTACATATCCATTGCGGCCTTAGGCGTTTCAATGGTGACTGTTCTTGTTACATTTGGAACTTACTTTCTTGAAGCTTCTTCAAGCCAGATCATTTCAGTTGGTGTTCTGAATTCTGTTGTTTCAGAAAACAACCCTGCTGCAATTTTGCCATTTTCGTTGGACTTTTTTAATAAATACAGTATTGTAATTGTAAATGCCTGGATCATTGGATCTCTACTTTTTCTCTTAAGGTTTACCGGGGCATATTTTTATATCCGCCACATAGTTAACAAAGCTGAGCTGAACAACAGTAAATTGATCAACGTCCTCAAACGACTCAAGAAAAAATATGATATCCATCGTAATATAATCATACATGAATCTTACAGAATTACAACCCCACTGGTCATGGGATATATCAAGCCGGTTATTCTTTTTCCAGTCGGTCTTGCTAACCAGTTAAGCATAGAAGAAATAGAAGCGATCCTTGCCCATGAGTTAGCCCATATCAAGAGGCATGATTTTCTTTTTAACCTGTTGCAGTCTTTTGCCGAAGTGATGTTCTACTATCATCCGGGCATATGGTATATCTCATCCCGAATTAGTTTTGAACGCGAGAATTGTTGTGATGACATGGCTATTGATATGACCGGCAATTCAATTTCCTATGCACGCACGCTTGTTAAGTTACAAGACCTTAAACACAAAAGTTACAATCCTGCGCTTTCATTTTCGGGAAATAAAAGTCAATTCAGTCAACGCATACTGCGTATCCTTAACCTACCTGCTAATTCTACAAACATGAAACAAAAACTTATCGCATTCTTATTGGTATTCACTTCAGTTTTCGCATTTGCAAAAAACACTAGTGACAACAGCTCTCCTGTTGAAAAGTCATCCAATCTTGATGTCTACATCATAGAAGATTGTCCGCAGGAAACGGAGGAAATAGCAATCTTCCTTGATACAATACCTGAAAAGAAAACTTTTCATATCACCAAAAAAACCAATGATGAAGAACTGGAGCTGGAAATGGAAAATGGTGAAATCACAAAACTTAAAATCAATGGTGATGAAATTCCAGAAGAAAAATACGAAGAATATGATGACATCATCATCGAATTAAAACCAAATGAAGATCATGATATTATTACCGTATTTCCGGATTGCGACAAGAATACCGGGCAGTTCTTTTTTAAGGATAAAACCTTCGGACGTACTATAAAAATTGACTCCCTGGTGAAAAGACTCCAGGAAAAAAACGAGCTTTTTGGTGAGCTGGATGAACATATTTATCAATTTGATCTTAATGATTTTGAATATGAAATGGAAGAATTCCGGAATGAATGGAAAGACAAACACGGAGATCAATTCAATTCCTTTCAAATCATCCGCGAACTCTATGACGATGATGAAAATATCGTGATTGAAATTGATTCCGTCCTTGACCTGTTTCCCAAACATTTGGAGTGGTATTCACCAAAGCACTTTAATAAAAACAAGATCATTATTGGTGGAGACCATGATGATATCATTCTCGAATACCTAGGCGAAGATGATCATGTATCTATTTTAAAGGAGAAGATAGAAAAGGAAAACCCACTGTTTAATTATCCTCATCCAGGACATGATGACAATATTTTCTTCTTTGAATCGAAAAAAAATAGTGGTTCTGTCTCAGAAGCCCTTACTGACCATTTGATAAAAGACGATCTGATTCAAACCAATGAAAAAAACAAACTTGAGCTGACAGGAAAGTTCATGAAGATTAATGGAGAAAAACAACCTACCAATATCTGGAAGAAATACAAGAAAATTTACGAAGACAAAACGGGTATTGAATTATCCAGAAAATCAAGGATACAAGTAGAAATAGATCCACAATCTAAAAAAGAGATGTATTTTAGAAAAATGATCTAAAACTCCAGACATCTATGAAATATCTTTTATTTGTTCTTTTGATATGTAGCTTTAGTGCATTGAGCAGTCAGGCATCATTGGAGAACCCTATTTCCCCTGCCTTTCAGAATACGCCCGAAAATGTACCTGCTTTTATCAAATTGGATTGGTTATTCAATACCACTGACCTTCCTGAATGTAAGCCTTTCGAAGCCAGGGAAGCATCGGGGCCAACAGGAAAACAAGTATCTCCTTCTGTTGGTCAGGAGGTACACGCATATCCAAATCCAAACCCTGTCTGTATGCTCACTGTAGATTTTGAAGTGCGTACTCCAGGCAGCCAGTTACTGCTTTCCGGTATGGATGGCAAACTTCTGTATTCTGAAAATTTAGGAGACTTTACCGGACGTTACCAAAAACAACTGGACTTATCTGTTGCTTCATCTACAGTTGTTATATTAACTGTTGTTCAAGACGGCGTTCCTGTTTCAAAAAAGATTGTCGTTGAATAAGTATGGTTAAATGGTTGACGCCAGGGCTTGATTCAGGTCATTGATCATATCATCTGTATCTTCAAGCCCTACCGAAATTCTGATTAGTCCTGCATCTATTCCCATGGCTTCAAATTTATCTGGTGACAATTCCTTCAGGTAACTTATCACCGGTGCATACACAAGGCTGTCATGTCCTCCCCAGCTTACACCGAGCCTGAAAAGCTTAAGGTGATTTACGAAGTTTTTAATTTTATCAATATCCTTGGTCCTGAGCTGAAAGCTCATCAAGCTGCTGAAACCACTCATCTGTTTCTTTCCAAGCTCATATTGGCTAAATGATTTCAGACCGGGATAATTCACTTTAACTACCTCTTTTTTTGTTTCAAGAAATGCTGCAATGGCCATGGCTTTCTTCATGTGTGCATCCATCCTTACTTGTAATGTTCGCAAACTCCTAAGTATTAGCCACCCTTCAAAAGGCGCCATCTTTGCTCCCAGCAATTCATGTTCTCCCATGATAATCTGGTCTATCTCTTTCTGCTTACCAATAATAACACCAGCAATCACATCGCTATGTCCACATAAATATTTTGAGACCGAATGCACCTCCAGATCAACACCCAGGTCAAGAGGTTTCTGATATATTGGTGACGCCCAGGTGTTATCAATTACTGTTTTAATATTATGTTCTCTTGCTATTTTTGTAACAGCTTCCAGGTCCTGTAACTCGAAGGTAATTGATGCCGGACTTTCAAGGTAAATGAGTTTTGTATTATCACGAATTGCATTCCTGAAATTCTCAGGATCAGTGCCGTCTACGAATGTTGCACTAATATTAAATTTTCTTTTGAGGTAGTGGTTGATGAAATTATTGGTCGGTCCATAAACGTTATGAATAGTTACAATATGGTCGCCTGCATTAACACAGTGGAGGATTGCGGAAGTAACTGCAGCAATTCCAGAAGCACAAAGTTTCGCTTTTTCACCATTACATATAGCAGCTATTTTTTCTTCAGCGATTTTGACTGTCGGGTTCAGTAGCCTGGAATATAAAAATGCTCCTGCCTTATTGTCAAAAGCCTTGTCGATTGACTCCCAGTTTTCGAAAGTAAAAAGAGAGTTTTGATAAATAGGAGGAACAACTGCTCCATATTGGTCTTTCTCTGTATCGTGACAAAGAATAGTTTCGGGGTTTGATTTTTTATTCATTTTTTTCATTAGGTCTATAAAAACAGGCTATTCCAGTAAAAGCAAAGAAATAAGCGATTAATATATTTATTAAAGATAGAAATTGATAAGGTCCATATTGAATTGCACTGACTCCTAATGTGCTGGCCATAAAAATTCCTGACGGTGTCCAGGGTGCAAGGTTTTCAAGCATCGTCCCCGCATCCTCTATCGTTCTGCTCAGAACTTTCCTTGGAATTTTCATCTTATTAAACTTTTTTTTGAATGCTTCACCGATGATAAAGCTTGTAGCATACTGATTAGAAGTTGTCAGATTGGTAAGTGCCGTAACAGTTAATGCTGCAGAGATTGTTTTCTTAGGGGAATCCAATTTGCGCATCATTCTTTTTATGACTGTATCAATAGCATTTATTACATCCAGGGTTCCGATAAATGCAAAAATCAAAATCGTAATGACTATTCCTTCAATCAAGTTATATAAGCCCCCCCTGTTTAATATATTCAGAACTTCTGACCCGGTATCACTGTTGGCCATTTCCACAGAAAATCCTTTATTAAAACTATTGAAGATGTCTGTAAACTTGAAATCCTGGAAAACGAATGCCAGGACCATTGCAAACCATGCTGAAAATAAAAGTACCAGTACTATTGGCTTTTTAGTAACTGCTCCCCAAACGACAAAAGCCAGCGGAAACAGTAGCATCACATTGAAGTTGAATATGCTTCTGATTCCCTGAAGGGTTTCGTTTATCCTTGTCATTTCAATTTGTCCTGCGGTTGCATTTGCCTGAATTGCAGGGGAAAGAAATATATATATCGCAGCAGCGATGAGTGCCGCTGGACCTGTCGTGTACATCATTGATCGTATATGATCAAATAATTTTACATCTGCGGCAAGAGAGGCAATATTTGTTGTATCACTAAGTGGTGACATTTTGTCCCCAAAGAATGACCCTCCAACAATGGCACCTGCAGTTATAAAAAGATCTGCATCATAAATCTGTGCGATCCCCATCATTACAATCCCAATTGTTCCTGCAGATCCCCATGAGGTTCCGGTCAATAATGAAAAAATGATGCATACAATAAAGGCAAATATGTAAACCCAGTCAGGATCAATCATTGATATTCCATAATAGATAAGCATAGGAATAGTACCACTGACAATCCAGCTTCCAATCAATACCCCTACTGAAAAAAGGATCAATAAAACTGGTACAGATTCACCAACTTTTTTAATGATATGTTCTTGTATTTTGTCCCATCCGTATCCGAGCCTTATAAGAAATACTGCATTCACGCTCAGTGCAATAAGAATTAGTACTTCAACAGGTAACCTATCCTCTCCAAATACCAAAGGATGTATGAACAAACCATAAACCAATAATAGGAAAAAGACAAGAATTGGAAATATTGCCCTTAAAAATTCTTTGTTTTCTGATTTGGTCATCCGGTGTAAATTATAAAATCCCGGACAGACAACAAGTCCAATTATTTGAAATCTGACTCAAGCTTACAGGAAAAGCCATATTTGCCGTTCAGCGTACGTGCCAGGTATTCCTGTTCGGCCTGTCCTTCGGTAGGAACGATCTGAGCACTTTTCCCAACTGTGAAAAAGTCCATGATTGAACTGTAACCTGACCTACTTATTATTTCTTTAGCTTGACAAACAATCTTGTTCATCTCTTTCCTGTCAATTAAATCAAACACCTCCCAGTGCTGTGGTATGTTAGTTTTGGACTTACTACTGCTCCCTCGAACAAGAACTACCCGCCCTTCGAAATGTCTGAAATAATGAATCAATCGTTCTTCAAATATGGATCTGGCAGGTTCAGGTCCGGAAAGTGAGATCAATAAGTCAATAGTGTTCTTCGAATTTTCATTTCTTTTGAAATTACTCAATGGACCTATATAATGGACATGATTAAATGGATGACCGTAACTCAACTTGCCCGACAAAGGACTATCATCAAAATCAGGAACCCAGCATTGATCAAATTTTCTGATCCAGAATTTGTTAACAATATTACCTGCCCAACGGGTGAAGGAATATTTAGTCTGAAGGTTAAGCTGATGAGATACAATAACGGACAAACAAGATTTGCTCCTGAATCCAAATCTGGAATCAGAAATAATCACATCAGGTTTTAGTTTAGCGCTCAGTTTTTCGGCATGGCCTTTTTCTTGTATAACGGCTTTAAGTATGCCAGGTAAATTATCTAAAAGGCTGAACAATTCATTACTGTTTCTGTATTTCAGACCATAACCCGGTAACTCATAGAAGTTCTTGTCTGGGTGATTTCTTGAAAGAAGTTCCAGTGCATCTCCGTCTGATGCAAAAATTATTTCATGCCCGTTTTCAAGAAGTTTTTCAGTAATTGCAAGGCATCGGGAAGCATGACCCAATCCCCAGTTAAGTGGGGCTATGATGATTTTTAATTTCCCCTTAGGTAATAAGTTTAGCATTATCGGGATTCGGTAAGCCGGATCTCGTCATTAAACTTGTTGAAGAATTTATACTGATTGACATGAAAATCATCCTCGGAAACAAGCTTGATCCATTTCTTGTATTTGATGAACCATTTCTTTTGGTGGTTGATAAACCCCTTTTTATAATGTGTAAATACAAATGGGTGAATATGCAGTGATATATCCATTTTAGGATCCTGTTCAATGATAAATTTTAGATTCCTTTCAATCTCATCGGGTAACAGTTCTACAGATTCCATTTTCCCCGTACCGTTGCAAGCCGCACATACTTCTTGTGTATTTATCTTTAGTTCGGGCTTTACTCTTTGCCTTGTAATTTGCATTAACCCGAACTTGCTTAGAGGCAGGATGGTGTGTTGCGCACGGTCACCTTTCATTGACTCTTTCATTTTCTGGTAAAGGATGTTTTTGTTTTCCTTGTTACGCATGTCTATAAAGTCAATGATAATCAGACCTCCCAGGTCTCTCAATCTCAATTGTCTCGCCACCTCATTTGCCGCTTCAACATTTACCTGCAATGCAGCTGATTCCTGGTCGCGGTTCTGAGTTTTTGGGCCGCTGTTCACATCAACCACATGCATCGCCTCTGTGTGTTCTATAACCAGGTATGCCCCACTAGCCATGGTAGGTGTCTTCGAAAAAGAACTCTTGATTTGTTTTTTCACACCGAAATGATCAAAAATTGATCTTTTTCCTTTATACTGATTGACAATCTTAGCCTGTTCAGGTGCCACATTTTTAAGGTAATTCCTGGTACTCTCAAAAAGGTCCTTATCGTTTATTGTGATCTTATTGAATGAATCGTTCAGCAGGTCTCTAAGTAAACCCTGTGTCTTATCTACTTCGCTTAATATACGTCCAGGTTTTTTGGAATTGAGCAATTCACTGTTAATTGTTTTCCATTTGTTGGTCAGGTTCGTTATCTCATCATGAAGATCAGCTACCTTCTTACCCTCTGCAGCAGTGCGGATAATAAAACCAAAATTTCGCGGTTTGATGCTTTCAATGAGGACTTTAAGCCTTTTTCTTTCTTCCGGATCTACTATTTTCTTTGAAACCGAAACATTATTTCTGAATGGTGTGATCACCATAAAGCGACCGGCCAGGGTAATTTCGCAAGTCAGTCTTGGTCCTTTTGTAGAAATCGGTTCTTTGAGAATCTGGACAAGTACTGGTTGGTTTTTTTTGAAAACCCGCTCAATTTTGCCGTTCTTCTGGTTGTCTGGCTCAAGAACAAAATCATCCAGAAGATGCCCGTTGCGCTGTTTGCTTAAAGTATGCCTTGTATATTTCTGAACAGAATTGATCTGTGGACCAAGGTCTGTATAATGCAAAAATGCATCTTTTCTAGTTCCCACATCTAAAAATGCAGCATTGAGACTTGGTCTCAACATCTTTATATAACCTAAGAAGATGTCTCCGACAGAAAACTGAACATTACTTTTCTGAGTATGTAGTTCTACTAATTTCCTGTCTTCTAATAAGGCTATTTCTACATTGGTGGGAGTTGATTTTACTAATAACTCCTTTTCCAAAGCCTATATTTTTTTTAGGCTCTGATGTTCCCTGATCACACTTGGTGTGGGATGTACACCTGCATTAAATAGTAATAGAAATCAGATTAGAAGAAACAACAGAAGCCTGTAAAATAATTATCTGTTCTTTTTCTTATGTCTGTTTTTTCTAAGTCGCTTCTTTCTCTTGTGAGTAGCGATTTTATGTCTTTTTCTTTTTTTACCGCACGGCATATATTAAAATTTATTGTATTTCACATAATATTCTTCGTTCCTCCGCCTCTTTATTCCTATTTGCTTCCCTGTATATCTCATATAACAAACAATGTGCCTCGATAAGTTCAGGGTTTATTTCTAAAGCGTTCAATAATCTTTGTTCCGCTTTAGAAACCTGGTTCGTTCTCAGGGCAAGTTTTGCAAGTTGTAAAAGAACTTTTGTGTTTTCCGGATATTCCCTGTTTATGTCCAGTAACATCAAAATCCCTTTCATCGGTTCAGTTTCTGAAGGTACATCAACATAGCTCATGGCCAGGTTGATCTTGCTCTCAGGACTTAAGGGGTTTAAAGAGACCGCGTTTTCCAATGCTGCCCTTCCCCTCTTTGCCGAATATTTTCTTTCTTTTTCTTCTTCCTGTCTTTGTGCAGCAAGAAAAAAAGTAATACCGGCTTTTGTCCAAGAAGCTTCATCATTGATTATTTGTGCACTCCGTTCTGCATAATGTGCAGAAATAAGCGGATGACCCTGATTATTCCAAATATTTGAAATCTCCTTATAGATATCCACCAGTTCTGTATCTACACTTATCAAAGATGTTTCTTCCTCTAATTGTCCCAGCTTTACTGCTATTCCCCTTGGTATGTTCAGTACTGCTTCGTTCTTTAATCTTTCTATACTAATCAGTTCAAGGTTCTGCGCCCTGGACTTTTCCAGAGCCTTTTGTTTATTATTCTTTGTGTCAAACCCAAAGAAAAGAATAACAAATATCAGCATGAATACAGTTATAGTCAACGTTTGTTGTCTATTCATGCCAGAGTTGTTAATCTTCGTTAGGTAAAGCGCTTACATTTTCTTTTACCTGCTCAACAAATACCTTTGCCGGTTTGAATGACGGAATATAATGTTCAGGAATTTCAATTGCCACGTTTTTCTTGATATGACGGCCAATTTTCTTTGCTCTTTTCTTGATCACAAATGAACCAAATCCTCTAATGAACACATTTTCGCCATCAGCCAGAGAATCTTTTACTTCCGTAAAAAACTCTTCAAGAGTTACCAGTACATCAACTTTTGGAACGCCTGTTTTATCTGCGATTGTCGCTACCAAATCAGCTTTTCTCATCTTGTCGTAATTTGTTGATTAATAAGAGATTATACTCCCCCATTTACAAATGGATGGCAAATTTCGGAAAATTTATCATTTAAGGAAACAATTCCGTGTCTTTTTTCTCAGAACTTGCTAATAAATATTAAATCAACATAAATCTCTCAATTTCAAGGACATAGATATGTGTTCGGCAATTTAGCCTAGAATGCCTAGATTTGTGCGGATTTTAAGATTCTCAATACAATACTATACAATGGTTTTATCGATGACTGGTTATGGTGAAGCTTCCCGTGAACTTCACAATAAAAGATTTAAAATAGAAATTAAATCTCTGAATGGTAAAATGAGCGACATTCGGTTTAAATCAAATACCAGTCTTAAGGATAAAGAAATTGAATTGAGAAGAATGATTCATGAAAATGCAGTCAGAGGAAAATTTGACGTAAATCTGAATATCGAATCAACTGAAGCTGAAAATGATGACTCCCTCAATATCAAGCTTATGGAAAGTTATTCATCGCGTTTGAAAGAATTCGCTGACAGCCAGGGCCTGGAGTATGGAGATATGCTTCAATCAATTATTAGATTGCCAAATATTATTCAGCTCAATGACGAAGGACTCAATACTGAAGAGTGGTCCGTGGTGAAATCAATGACAAACGAGGCGCTAGAGGGTCTTATGACTTTTCGTAAAAATGAAGGTGTTTCACTTGAAAATGATGTCCTGAACCGTGTTTCAAACATCATGTCCCTTTTAAAATCAATAGAACCTCATGAGTCCTCAAGGATTATAAACCTTAAAGAGCGCATCAACAGAAATCTCGAATTGTACCTGGGAAAAGATAAGGTTGATGAAAATCGTTATGAACAAGAGGTTATGTACTATCTTGAAAAACTTGATATCAACGAAGAAAAGGTCAGACTTGAGCAACATTGCAAACACTTCACCGAGGCAGTTCAAAAAGAAAAGATTGAAAAAGGAAAAAAATTATCTTTCATCAGCCAGGAAATAGGTAGAGAAATCAACACCCTTGGCGCCAAAGCCCAGCATTCTGAAATTCAACAAATTGTGGTTAACATGAAAGATCAATTAGAAAAAATAAAAGAACAGGTACTAAATATTCTTTGATGAAAGAGGTAAGATCAACATTCGATATGATTGCCTTTACAGCGCCATCAGGAGCTGGCAAAACAACGATTGTCAGACATCTTCTTGAAAAATACAGTGATATTTTTTCTTTTTCAATTTCTGCAACAACCCGTGCCAGGAGAGAAAATGAAACACATGGGAAAGATTACTATTTCTTAAGCAATGAAGAATTTAAGTCTAGAATAGAGGCTGGTGATTTTATTGAATGGGAAGAAGTGTATGAAGACAAGTATTATGGCACACTGAAGTCAGAAGTAGAGAGAATAAACAATGAAGGGAAAAAGGTCATATTTGATATTGAGATCAATGGCGCACAAAACCTCAAAATGGCTTATGATGAAAGGGTGTTGATAATATATGTGAAACCACCAAGCTTCAGGACACTTGTCAATCGTTTGATTAATCGTAAATCAGAGTCTCCCCAGAGCCTGGAAGACAGGGTTAAAAGAATAAAAACCGAATTATTATTTGAACATTCTTTTGATATGGTGTTATTAAATGACAAATTAGAAGAGACTCTTGAAAATGCAGAAAATATAATTGAAGAGAAAGTCCTGAAACAGCTTTCAGTAAAATGACAATGCAAACCAAAACAACAGACGGCATTACAATAAGAATCAAGTCTTATTATGAAGAAGGATCTTCGCGTCCTCTCAATCAATATTTTGCCTTTTCATATGTTGTAGAAATTGAAAACAATAGTTCATTTGACGTTCAGCTTCTTCGTCGGTACTGGATCATCAAGGATGCCAATAAAGATGTCAAGGAAGTTGAAGGGCCTGGTGTTATCGGTCAGCAACCCATCATCAAGCCCGAAGAATATCACAGGTATTCGTCCTGGGTTCCCCTGAGCACACCTATCGGAAAGATGGCTGGATATTACACTATGAAACGTATGCTGGACGGAAGCACCTTCAGGGCTTACATACCCGAATTTCTCTTATGTGCTGATTTTATTAAAAATTGACCCTGTTTTTTAATTAATCCTAGGTTTTGGTCGATTTTTTGCAGTACATGCCTTGTATATCATTCCATGATGGGTTCCGATGTAAAGAAAAATATAAATATTATCCTTCCTGTATTTAATGAGGGCGAAGGAATCATGACTTTCTACAATGAATTGATTTCTGTCATTGGTACCCTAAATAAATATAATTTCTTATTGCTGTTTGTTAATGACGGGAGCACTGACAATTCCAAGGAAATCTTAGAAGAACTCTCTAAAAAAGATGAACGTGTTCGACTGTTTTCTTTTTCAAGAAATTTTGGACATCAGGCCGCTTTAATGTGTGGAATAAAAAATAGTTCTTCTGATGCTATTATTACAATGGACACGGATCTTCAGCACCCTCCTGCGCTTATACCTGAACTTATTAATAAGTGGGAAGAGGGTTATGATATTGTTAATACAGTAAGACAGGACCAGGAATCTATAGGATGGTTAAAAAAACTTAGTTCCAAGATGTTTTATAGCGTCTTTAATATGATGTCTGAGTCAAGCCTTCAAAAATCTGCTGCTGACTTCAGGTTGATTTCTTCTTCTGTTGCTCGGGTTATAAATGAAGATATTGAAGAAAGAAACATTTTCCTCAGGGGGCTTGTATCTTGGCTTGGATTTAAACAGTGTTATGTTGATTACAAGGCCCAGTTGCGCCAGAAAGGTGAATCAAAGTTTACACTCAGGAAGATGTTCTCTCTGGCAAATAACGGATTATCATATTTTTCATTGGTTCCAATAAAACTAGGCCTATATATTGGGGTAATTTTTTTTACAATTAGTTTCTTGTACCTGTTTATTTCGATAATCTATGGATTAGTATCGAACAGCCTGGTTCCTGGCTGGACTTCACTCGTCTTTTTCTTACTTCTGCTTAGTTCTGTTCAATTTATACTGATTGGGATTCTAGGTATTTATATTGGACATATATTTACAGAAGTAAAAAGTCGTCCGTCGTATATAGTAGAAAGCACAAAAGGCTTTAATGATACAGCCCATGCCCGGCATGATTGAGAACTCAACAACAAAATATATTATTACTGCAGATGACCTCGGAATGTCCCCGGGTATTAACTGGAGCATTTCCAGGGCTCTGGAAGAAGAACTAATAACTAATGCTAGCATCATTGCCAATGGAGATTGTTTTGAGGCTGCTGTTTCAAATGTCATCTCTGTGCATAAAAACGGAACTTATGGACTACACTTTAACCTGGAATACGGTAAACCCGTTTCTCCTCCAGAGTCCGTATCTCACTTATTAAACTCCAAAGGCGAACTGTGTTTAAGTTTTGCAAGGTTGATGAGACGAACACTTGTAGGGAATAAAGAAGTTTATGCCAGGGAAATCAAAACAGAGTTGCGTGCGCAAATCAGCAAGCTGGAACAGAGAAACATTGAGATAAAATACATAGATAGTCATCGACATATCCACGCTGTTCCTTTCGTTAATAAAATAGTGAAAAACATTGCCAGGGAAAAGGGGATTTCTCAAATTCGGTCATACAATGAAAGTTATATAAAGACTTTTATACAGGTCAGGTCATTGTCTCTCTTAAACCCATTGAAGGTCATTAAATACCTCTTATTCAAATTCTTCGATTTCAGAAATAACTCCCCACGGTCTTCTTATTTTTTCAGCATTCTTTTAAGCAGCGCTCTTATGCCTGAATTTGCAAAAAGGTTAAGTTTTGATTCCGGTTTTAAGTCTGTAGAAATAATGGTTCATCTTGGAAACCCTGAACTGGACAAACATTTTATTACATCAAATGCCATTGTCAATCGGTTTATAAAAGACCCTAAGAGGCTATCAGAGTACGAGTTCCTCATAAAGCTTAAAAAAGTTTTTTCTAAATAATACTTGCATGTGAATGTCTGCCAATAAAGAACGGGTCAAAAAATATTATAACGAGGTTTCAAATAATTATAACAACATATTTGAAAAAGGGTGGTTATCCAGAGAACGCGACAAAGAAAGAAACTTACTATTCAGCCTTCTCATGCCAGAACCCGGAGAATCAATACTGGATGCTGGTTGTGGCGCTGGATTTGATTCCATAGTCCTCAAAGAAAAGGGATGTAATGTCTATGGAATCGACTTTTCGAAAAATATGATTAAGATTCTTGAATCCCTGGATATAAAAGGGAGCGTAGAAGACCTGGAAGACTTTAATTTAAACAGGTCATTTGATAAGATTGTTTGTTCGGGAGCTCTTGAGTTTATAAACAACCTTGAATCGGTATTTAAAAACTTCTATTCACATCTAAAAAAAGACGGTGTTATTGTCGTTTTAATTCCAAAAAAGAACCTTGTAGGACTGGTTTATCAATTGTATCATTTGATATTTCACAAAATCAAGACTAGGTTATATACCAAGTCTTCTTTAAGTAAAATTTTCATGACCTGTGGATTCAAAAATGTTTCATTTTATAACGCAAGCTTCTGGGTTTATGCCATTCAACTTGAAAAACACGCTAACAATGACTGACGCTAAACAAGAGAAGAAAATGTACTTCTATGAAGAACGTTTTTCTGATGATTTTGATTTATACATGAATCCTTATGATTTGAATAAGAGACTTGAAGTCGTTTTTGAAACACTTTTAAATCATGATATTTCCGACAAGAAGCTACTGGATGCTGGATGCGGAACTGGTTGGTTCAGTGCAGCAGCTTCCAAAAGAGGAGCAAATGTAGTTTCACTTGATCTTGGAGAAAACTTATTAAAAAAAGTAAAAGAAAAATGTGACTCCCATTGTGTTGTTGGTTCTATCCTGGACCTGCCTTTTGAAGAAGGAACATTTGATATAGTTGTTTCAAGTGAAGTTATAGAACATGTCCCCGATCCTCTAAAGGCAATAACAGAAATGCACCGCGTTTTAAAGCCCGGTGGCATACTTGTGCTTACAACACCTAATCGTTTTTGGTACTGGTCTGTGGTCATGGCGAATAAATTTAATCTCAGGAAATACCAGGGGCTTGAAAACTGGTTGTCGCGGTCAAAAATAACCCGGCACTTTAAAGAAACAGGCTTTGAAATAGACCACTCACTTGGAATACATTTATTTCCATTTGTTATAAAGGCATTTAATCCTGTCCTCGATTTTTTTCATAGATTCAATAAAGTATTGGCACCTGTCATGGTCAACTTGGCCTTCAGATGTACCAAGAAATAATTGTTTAAAAGAATAGCTCTCTAACTATTGTGAATATCAATAATAAATACAATACGCTAAAGATTAATTCCACGTTACTTGTCTGTTCTGTTGTTTTCCTTTCCGTGTTTATTTTTTATTTTCTGAGTGGCTATTTAAGTCATGGATATTTCATTACTGACGAACACGATATTCTGAAGACTCAACTGCTAATAAATGAACATGGTGTTTTCGGAGCTATGTTCAACTGGTTTGAAATAGAACTTGTTCAAAGAAACCGCATTCGTTTTTTTTATCGTACGCTGTTAACCCTGCAAACCCATCTTTGGGGATTTAACTGGAGTATCTGGAATATTACAAGAATGTTTTCCGTTTTACTGTGCTTTTTTCTTTTTTATAAGAGCTTCTTGAAAATATCTTCCAGGGTCATTCTCAGTGCCGTTTCTTCTTTATTTATAATTATTGGTCCTCAAAGCCTTGTATTCCTTCGGTTCGGTCCTGCAGAACGATACGGAATTGTTCTTTTGGGTTTTACTTTGTTTTTTCTCATCCGATTTTTGGATAAAAAAAAACTGGTGTGGCTGGTTTTTTCTTTGCTATCCTATTTCTTTTCTGGTTTTTCTAAAGAACCCTTTATTCTTTTTGGTCCTGCGCTTGCTCTTGTCCCGTCTATATATAATTATAGAATCAGAAGCTCAAGATTTAGGCTTCTTGTTTCCTCCACGTATTTATTTGCTTTTTTTTCCTTCCTTGTTATATTGTTCAGCTTTAACTCCAAGCCTCCAGGGTATGCTGAAAGCGAATCTTCTTTAATCATTTCTTTGATTTCAACTATACTGAAAAACAAGATAGTTTTGTTCAACTTCCTGGGAGTTGCCATCCTCGTGGGGCTAACCCTGGTTTTTGGATCCTTCAAAGAGTTATTTTGGAAGTTGTTGCTTTTAGTAGTGTTCTTCTTAGTAATTTCTTTGTCTCAGATTTATTTATATGCTGAAACCAATTTCCAGTTTGGCAGATATTACCTCCCTTTTCTTGTAGCACTTCCACTGACAATTTCATTTCTAAATCAGAAGAAAATAGTTGAACTGCTCTCAGGACAAAAGAAGGTCTTTTTATACTTTGGTTCGATTTTAACTATCGTTTTGATTTTGATATTCAATTTGTTTGGCACCAATACAATTAACAAAATAAAGAACATTGAAAAATCTAAACGATTAACAACAAAGATATTTTCCAGTATTTCTAACTACACCACAGAAAATGATTCCATTTTAATCGTTGGAGATCCGGGTACCAACTTTGAGTCAATGTCTTTTGGATATACAGATTATATTAAACAAGTCCTGGGCCGATATAATATATTCTATCTCCCCCTTGAAGTAGATTATGAAAATGAACAACACCTCATTAATCTTAAGAATTCATTTATGAAATTTGCAGAAGGTAGGTCCTATGCCAGCAAAGATATTGATCTTTATAATTTCAAATATATTCTTGTATTAAACTCCACCAGTTGGTATAAGGGACGAAAATTCGGTGATAACAAAAAAGCATTCCAGGACATTCTCATATCCCAGGCAAGTGAATCAAAACATTTTCTGAGATTGAAGTTTGCATCAATGACGTCATATGTCAGACATGAAGGGGATTTTGTTGATGGATTGACTCCCCTCTATGAAGAAGCACCCATCTACATTACAAGGATCAATGAAACAAAGGTCTCTTATAAAGAATTAAATAATCTGCAGAACTGGAAGATTCCGAAAGCTGATTATTACAGTATAAATGGTTTTGTACATAAAGAAGTGAGTGCGGTATATCTGGGTATAGACAGTTCATTCGTTCGTTGTACTTTTAAAACGAACACCTCTAAAAAAGGAGAACATAATTCTAAATTCAACTGTCTTTTTAATAATAAGCTTCAAGATAATATTTCAGATCATGTTTTCACCCCTGTATTGATAACCAAAGACAGCTCTTCATATTGGTTCCTTGGTAAACCATAT
>JABDPK010000222.1 GCA_013042795.1 Saprospiraceae bacterium
GAAAATTCCCCGAGAGAAGCATAGTACTGCAACCTGAATCCCGGTTCAAATACAACGCGATCCCAGGCCTGCCTGAATTTCATGAATCCTGATATTTCTGTTGTATTCTGGAACTGATCAAGAAAAATATCGAACGGGTTCGTAAATTCAAATTCAGTCCTTATACTTTTAACTTCGACACCATAATCCAGTTGGGATTTGTTAAAGAAGTAATTAAAATCAAGTCCCAGGACATACTCTCTTATCAAACTTGTCCTTGGATTTTCATCAGCTTCCGTAATACTAATTTCATAGTTAGAAAACCCTACGAGACCATTGAGTGTCAAACTTGAAGCAGATGGCAAGAGATTGAAATTCAGGCCTCCACCAGAGTTTTTCCAATTAATATCAGAGACAAGAGGATTGTTGTAATTATCGTCAAAATTAAATCCAAATACATTAAAGCTTGACCCATTAGCAGTCACAAATGAAAGCTTGCCATATGTATCCGTAAACCCAAATGGTAAGCCAATCGTATCATTTACTGCAGCATAGCTATATACATCCTTTGATGTATTTTCAATTATTGATTTTTTACTTGTGAGAAACATTGACAGGCTGCCTTTGTCATCTTTCATTTTAGCAAGAGGGCCTTCTATAATACCTTTTACCATAAAGGGAGAAGCAGACACCTGGCCTCCAAATCTTTTTTTATTTCCTTCCCGTGTAGAAATATCTACGATCGCCGAGATCCTTCCCCCGTGTTCTGCATTAAAAGCTCCTGTAAGGACATCCACATTCCTTATTACTTCGGTTTCAAATGTGCTGAAAAAGCCTATCGAATGAAAGGGATTATAAATCGTCAAGCCATCCAGCAATATTTTATTTTGGACTGGAGAACCTCCCCGTATAAACAATTGTCCTCCCTGATCTCCTGTAGAGATAACACCTGGAATAACCTGTAAATATTGCAGGATATCAGCCTCACCACCTGTGGATGGTAAAGCTTTAATTTGCTTTTTACTTACCTTGATTTTTGATACTCTTACTTCTGTTCTGGCCTGTTGCCGTTCTGCAGAAATATCTATAACACCAATATTAATTCCACCAGGATTCAGGTTTATTTTATAATAGTTGATAGAATTCTTCTTAAACTCAACATCTTGTTTTAATTCTTCATAGCCTATAAAACTTACTTTTAAGGTATACTCGCCGATAGGAATCCCGACTAGATTATATAAACCATTTTCATCCGTATTTGTGCCATAGGTTGTTCCCTCGAGTATAACATTGGCATAAATTACAGGTTCTCCTGTCTCTGAATCATATACATGCCCCCTGATACTACCCTCCTGAGCCCCCAGGAAGATGCCTGGAAATAAGAAAATTATAGCAATAAATATCCTGAAAGCGAATCCCCGAAAATTCATCATTTGTCTTTTCAAAATTTGATCAAAAGTAATCAAATATCGCCGTGATACCTGCCTTTTATTGAATCGAATCCGACATATCAATCCAGAAATTCACTATCATTGAACTAAATTTCTACCATGACAAAAAAAGTCCTTCTAGCTGCTTTGGCGATACTTGTAATCATACAGGTATTCAGTATCGATAAAACAAATCCTCCGGTAGATGAAAGCATAGACTTCTTTTCCACGACCCAAATCCCTGGTGATGTTATGGGTCTGCTTAAACATGCTTGTGCAGATTGTCACTCCTACAAGACCAAATATCCATGGTATACCAATATCGAACCAGTCTCATGGTGGATAAAAGGACATATAGATCATGGTCGGGGAAATCTGAATTTTTCCGAATGGGGCGACTATTCCAAGGAGGACCAGGTGCATTTTATTCGTGAATGCATTGAAGTCATTGAAGAAAAGAGAATGCCTCTGACAATCTACGCACTTTCACATAAAGAGGCACGTCTTAGTGACAGCGACAGACAAAAAATGGTTGAATTCTTCAGAAATTTATGATTTGATATCAAACGTATCCCTGTCTTTAAGGAAGGGATACCTTTCCCTGTAAACCATCATGGGCTGTTTTTCGATTTCTATCATGATCACACCTTCATGTCCCACAATTTTTTCGATTAGTGTCCCATCATATGAATATGCGCTGGTATAACCATAAAACTTGTTCTTGAATATATCCTCCCCCACGCAATTCACTCCAATCACATATGCCTGGTTTTCAACTGCCCTGGCCTTCAGTAGTGCTTCCCATGAATCGATACGCTGATTAGGCCAGTTCGCAGTAACAATCAAAAGATCATAATCTTCGCTGTTTCGGCACCATGCAGGAAACCTGAGGTCATAACATATTTGCGGACATATAGCCCATCCGTCAAGATCGAAAACTATCTTTTCATTACCTGCTTTATAAAACCTGTCTTCACCAGCAAAAGCAAATAAATGCTTTTTATCATAGGTCCGTAGAATTTTTCCTTCTTTGACGATATAAAGCCTGTTATAATAATCATCCCCGTTCTTGAAAATAAGCGATCCTGCCACAGCAGCATTTTTATTTACACTCCATTCTTTCATCAACTCAAGGGCTTTGATGGTATCCTCGTGATAGACATGAACTTTCATGGTGAATCCTGATGCCCACGTTTCCGGTAGAATAATCAGGTCAGCGTGTTCTATGCTGTCAATTAGTTTTTTTGCTGAATTAAAATTGGCCTTGGGATCATGCCATTGGATACGTGTCTGGACTAAAGCAATTCTCACTTTATTTTATTTAAAAATCATTAAAAAACTTCTTTGCATTCTTATTGAAGCCATCTGACCCAAAATTGTCATACGCATCCCTATATAGTTCAAACTCCCAATTAGGATTACTCAACTCACCACGACATGTGGAATGCAAAAGTTTAAAATCATTCCCAGCGAGTGAAGGGTTGTAAAAAAGAAACTTCACATTGGTCTGCTGCGTCGATTCTATGTAATTATAAATCCATATTTCGTATGGAGGTGCTGATGGTTCTTCTTCTACAAAAACATTATCATCAGGCCTTCCGTATTTCAGGAAAATATAACCCCGGTCGGTCTCAAATCCATGACCTACATTATTTGCATATCTGATATCTACTGCTCTTGCGACATCCATGTATTTTTGATAGGCATTCCTGGAGTTCTGCGGGACCAGGTTATTCCAGAAGCTATAAAGGAAATATTTTTTGGGTTCAATTTCATTTCCTGAAATAATCAGGTTCAGTGTTTCCGTTTGGTTGTTCCCTACCAGGGGAAAAATGGCTTTCAGAGCGTAGTCCAATTCAGTTTCATCAAATAACTGGACAAATGAAGATTCAAATAACTCATCCTTATCAATATCTGTCATAACATCAATTAATGGATGAAAGACAGAAAAGTGGGCGTCGTAATTTTTGAGTAATTTTTTCTCACGATCATAGATTTCGCAACCTAGAATATAATTTCCCGAACCCAATGATGAAACATCAATATTCAAAAGGATTCTTTCAATTGGTATGCCCTCCAGTTTTTTATAGCCTGTCAGGTTAATACTCTCTAATGGATCATCGAAATTTTGAACAAAATACTTTAGAAAACACTCTTTTTCGGTAATATTCTTAAGATCATATATTTCATGATAGGCAATCAGTTGGTTCTGACCGGCGCCAAGGTGGTTGAAACAAAGAGGTTCGAAAAAAAATCCTGCTTTGTCAAATCTCATTCGCTTGTTAGAGGTATCAATTTCAGCCATTAAGAGGATATCAGAATGAATCATCTTACTTTCTATCTCGTCACCAGCATCGAGAATAGCGCTATATTCAAGTGTATCTGTAATATTATTTAAATCTATGAATCGAATTTCAAGATTATACTTCCCGGCATCCATATTATATCGTTTCATATCCCAGAAGTCCAGATTGACATCACTGACGCTGTTATCAATCCTGTATTTGTCAGCCATCACGACCGCATCCAGCTTCTTGAGTATTACCAGCATTTCAATGCTTGATGAATAGCTGGAATCGTCTTCAGGGTCAATCACGAATTGGATCGATTCGGACATAATCCGACTGTATACTTCAAGATAATGCATATCGCCAGACCTGAAAACGCAAGGTGTCACACTTACTTTCATGCCCTGAACACAAGGCACGATTAAAATAAATGCCATGAGAATTATAAAACATCTATTGGACAGGTAACTCTTCATCCCCTTTTTTTAATAGTAAAATCCTGAAATCAAATTTTCTGATTTTAGTCTCAAGAATCAATGAATCAGATGTCAATTTCATAACAGTATAACTGATTTTATGAGCATCTTCAAGTTTGATTTTATTTCCTGACAGTTTATAAGGGTAAAACAGTGTGTCCTGGAGAATATTGGTTTTCAATTTTTGATCTGTAGAAAACTCAAAATAACCCTTCTTAAGCGTTTGTGTTTCTCTTCCATCCCGGTAGGCCTCATGTATATTCCACTTTCCGGCCAGAATGTCCACTGACGTTTTTACCGTGTCTTCTCCACAGGATAAAATCGTTACTATCAGCAATAAGGAAAACAGAAAAGATTTTTGCATCACCTCATTCTAAATTTTAATATTCATTAATTTAAACCATAATGGTGGCAGCAAGGATACCAACATCTCGGTTTGATATACAAAAGGAAGCTGCTTTGCAGTTTCATGATGATTAAAAACAATTGGAATATTTAGATATAACAGGATTTCAAAGAATATATTCTTTGCTTTACTTTCAGATTGCTGAGAAGGCAGCTTACTTTTGTCAGAAGGTAAAAATAGTTCAGGCAGAAGAACAGCCACAAAAACAAATACCGGGGTGCTGAAAGTAAAT
>JABDPK010000223.1 GCA_013042795.1 Saprospiraceae bacterium
GTTTACTAACCGGTTTGAGCATTCAGCATTTCAACAACAAACTCCAGGAAAATTCTGCAGAGGTCATTGACAAGTATCCATTAAGAATCAATATTTTTTCACAATTTACACGGGCACTTGGGACTGGTTTGACATTGATTCCAAGAGTCCATTTCCAGCGGTCATCGGTTTATCAATCTTTGCAATTTCAAACCATGCTGAGACTTAAGCCGGACCATGGGTCACCTTATACTTTTGATTTTGGAATGGGCTGGCGGGTAGATGATGCTTTTCAATTGATATTTGGCGTGAAATTTAAGTCATGGAAGATTGGATTGGCTTATGATAATAATACATCAGGTCTCAGGGCAGCAAGCGGCAATGTCTCTGCTTTGGAGATTGGAATCAATTATGCATATACCAGGCATAAGAAAATAAATGAACCGAAAGAAATTATACCAGTAATTCCGAATGAGATCAGGCCAACACCTGTAAAAGTGATCCTGGATAAGCCCAGCGATATACCACCAGGTGAAATCAGGATTTCTATTATCGAAAAAGATAGTTTGACTACAGATACAATCGTTGAGCATTGGCCGTTAATACATGAAGCACATCCTGATTTTCCTACAGATTATATTTTTAAGGTGCCTGGTTATTATCCTGACACTCTTAGATTGATACCTGGGATCAGATTCCTGGTCTTGAATTTTTACACACTTTTTACCCGGAGAAAATTTTGGAAAAAGCTCCCCAAGCACCTGTAACGGAAACACCGATTGATAAACCCGAAGAAATTGTGGAGGAAATAATCTATATAGAAGAACCAATTATTCTTGAGAACATATTTTATGATTTTGATGATGACAAGATTCTTGAGGAATCCGAAGATGAATTGACTCATTTACTGGAATTATTGAACCAACATGCTGACATGGTCATTGAATTGTCTTCACATACCGATGTCAGAGGAAGTGATACTTATAATATAGAGCTTTCGCAGCGACGTGCTGATGCTGCAACGAAATGGTTGTTTATGAGAGGAATTAACCCAGACAGGGTAGTATCTAAAGGTTATGGTGAAACAAGATTAATCAATCATTGCGATGATGGGGTCCCATGCAGTGAGGTGCTTCACCGTAAAAACCGGAGGACTGAATTTAAAATTATAGCAGGTCCTACATCAGTTCGTTATCGGGTCAGCAAGAAAACTAAATAAAAAATTAATGACTCTTTAATTCGAAGCTTTTACATTTACAAGATATTTCAAACTAACAATTATAAATTATGATTTACCTGTTTTTAAAAGCACTGCATGTAATTTCCATGGTAGCATGGTTTGCCGGACTTATTTATCTCGTCAGACTATTTATCTATCATTCTGATGCACTCAATCAGGATGATGCTGATAAAAGTATACTGACAAAGCAATATGCCCAGATGTCATTAAGGTTGTACAAAAACTTATGTAATCCTGGTATGATGCTGACCTGGTTTTTTGGAATTGCCATGATCGCACATAATGGTATGGAATGGTTTGGTCAGAATGGATGGTTGCACGTCAAGGTTCTGCTCGTGATATTACTGACTGTATATCATCTTTATTTGAAAAAGGTTATGAAAAGTCAGGCCAATAACGAGAATAAACACTCAGGACTCAAGCTCAGGTTGTTGAGTGAAGTTCCTACTGTGTTTTTGATCACTATTGTGATGCTGGGAATTTTCAAAACCGGCGCAAATATTATGTACGTCGTTGGAGGGATGGTATTATTGGCGTTAATTATATACATTGGAATTAAATCAACGTATAAAAACTAAATCAATTCTAATGTTAAAGAAGCTTGTCAGGTACATGATCATTATTCTTATCGTTTTCCTTGTTCTTGCGATAACATTTATGGCCTTGTCACCAAAGAATATGTATTTCAAAACAAGTACATCGGTCGATGCACCTCCACATTTGGTGTATAATATGGTTAACAATCTTGAAAAGTGGGAACTGTGGTCACCTGTGAATGAGCTTGATCCTGAAGTAACGCATTCGTTTAGTGATAATCCTGTGGGTCCCGGTGCGAAATGGACTTGGAAAGGAAATGACAAGGTAGGCGAAGGAACCAGGGAAATTGTAGCTTCATCTGAAGGTGAATCTGTCAGGACAAGAATCGAATTCAATGGTTGGGACAAGGAGTCCTTCGGGCAGTGGACTTTTGTTCCTGACGGAAAGAAAACCCGGGTAAGCTGGGCTTTTGAAGGTGGAGATACTGCCTTCCCATTCAGACCATTCAATGTTCTTATGAAAAGAGGATACAGGAAAACCTATGAAAAAGGACTAAATACACTTAAGGATCTGGTTGAGAAAAGAGCCAACGAAAAAATTTACAACGGGTTTAAAATAGAAGAGTTGGTTGCCACAGAAAAGCACTACCTCATGAATCGGCAGGAAGTTAAACTTGAAAACATCCAGCAATTCTATGCACAGAATCTTGGATCGCTTTTTATGAAAGCACAGAAGGCTAAATTAGATGTTGACGGGATGCCCAGTGGATTATTCTGGAACATGGATGATAATGCATCTACTATTGATATGGCAGCAGGGATTCCGCTTAAAGAAGAATCCAATATCGCAGGTGCCCAGATGTTGACTATACCTGAAAGAGCGATCAGACAAATCAACTACTACGGTGATTATTCCGGGATAGCAAAAGCACATCAGTCGATGAAAGATTATCTAAAGGATTACAATTTATTTGTCGACTATCCTGTAATCGAGGAATATGTGACAGATCCGGGTCAGGAAAAAGATCCGTCTAAATGGCAGACAAAGATCAGTTATTATATTTCCGAGAATCAGTGAATTCGTTTCAAACTGTATGATAGGTTTTGTACTTTTTATATGTGTTTTTTTTGGTCAGTTCGTTGACCATGATTTTCACATGAGTAAAACAAGTATACATTACAAATCTGACAAACAGGTCCTCCAGTTTTCGATTCATGTTTTTACGGACGATCTTGAACTGGCAATAAGTGAATCACATAATAAAGATTTAAAACTGTTTTCAAATCATGAACATCCCAAGGCTGATTCACTGATATTTCATTACCTGGAAGATGTACTTGATATCAGGGTAAACGATGAACACCTTATGCCTGTTTACCTTGGCAGGGAAATGAGTGAAGACCTGTCGGGTACCTGGATTTATTTGGAGAATGAAAATCTTGAGATTATATATGACATTGTCGTTGATAACAAATTATTCCTTGAGATTTTTAATGATCAAAAGAATATTCTGCAGTTGAAAGTTGATAATAAACAAAGAGCATTTCATATCCTGGATTCCGATGATCATCTAAAATCCATAGAACTTTGAAAAACCCTTTAAGATATATTATTATACTGCCTGTCAGGTTATATCAGGTATTGATATCACCTATCCTTGGTCCAACTTGCAGGTATAAACCTACTTGTTCTCATTATATGTTACAGGCCATTGAAGAGTGGGGTTTATTCAAGGGGTTTTTTTTGGGAATAAAAAGGATTCTAAGATGTCACCCATGGGGATCTTCGGGATATGATCCGGTACCCAGGAAAGAGGAAGATTCTTAATTGAAATCATGGCTCAAAATTGTCAGCTTATTTAAGCAATACAATCCTGGAAGTATTATGATCTCCTCTTTGAGTGCTTAAGTTCAACATATATACACCACCATCTAAAATGTTGAGCTTTTCTTCCAGGATTTGATAAAATGAATCGTGAGGTATTTCCGCTGAAAAGATGTTTTCATTTTTATTATTTAATACTTCAAATTGTATTTTTTCCCCTCTCTGAATCCACTCCTCAACATCAATGTTTTGCAACTGATTCCTCATAGAAATGAATTGATCCTCCGATTCATCCCTGAAGGAGAGTACTACGCAATCTGCAATCGCTACTTCAAAGACAGCTCCGGGTTTCACCTCAAAATTCATATCCAGATCTATGTCATTTCCTGAAGTAAAAAGTATATTCTGACCATTATTTATGACAGCATCAGAGGTGATATAATCCATGGCGTGAAAACTATTCTGTGTAATCGAATTCACATCAAGCGAATCACCATTACAATAATACACACCACTGCATCCTTCATCAGCTAGTCCATTACAATTGTTGTCCTGCCCATCACATATTTCGGCATTACCCGGGAAATTAAAGACGTTGTTGTCATCACAATCTGTATTATCGGAAACATATCCTGCAGGTTGGGTACAAGCGGAAATTGAGTTGTTAATATCTCCATAGGTGTCTCCATCAAAATCGGCATACCATATTGTTACAAGTCCTTCGTCGATTTGACCATCACAATTGTTATCCTGCCCGTCACAAACTTCTGTATTATCGGGAAAATTATCAGGGTCATTATCATCACAATCTATATTATTTGATACATATCCAGGAGGTGGTGTGCACGCCATTTGAGAAGTGCTATTTCCACCATATGAATCCCCATCAGCATCGAGATAATAAATATTACCTACAAGATCGGGATCTTGTTCGTCTATCAGGGAATCACAATCATTATCCTGTCCGTCACAAATTTCAGTATTGCCAGGAAAGTTGTTGGGGTCGCTGTCGTCACAATCGGTGTTGTCTGATACATAACCTGCAGGTTGAGTACAGTCTGTAATTGAATTGTTGATGTCTCCATGATTATCCCCATCTGCATCTGCATACCATATTTGAGTAAGTCCTTCATCAACCTGACCATCACAGTTGTTATCCTG
>JABDPK010000244.1 GCA_013042795.1 Saprospiraceae bacterium
TTTTAAACCTGTGGCAATAGCTTCCATATCCCTTCCTGATAAGCCCCCATATGTAGAATAACCTTCAGTGATTATTAATACTGTCCGGCACTTCAATGCCAATTCAAGATCATTTATGGCCAGGAATCCACCCATATTGACCAATGCATCTTTTTTAGCACTCATAATACACCCGTCTGCCAGTGAGAACATTTTTTGCGCGATGTTCCTGTATGTCCAGTCCTCATATTCTTTCTCCCTGTGTTTGATAAAATAGGCGTTTTCAGCAATTCTGCAGGCATCAAGAATAAAGAGGATATTTTTGGACTTGCAAATTTCAGATATTTGTTCTGCATTCCCCATACTTACAGGTTGTCCGCCACCGCTATTGTTTGTAACTGTGAGTATGACTGCCCCGATGTTTTCAGCCCCATATTTATCAATGGCTTGTCTTAATTTATCAACATCAATATTTCCTTTGAAAGGATGCATCCAGTCAGGATGTTTGCCTTCTTCGATTGGAATGTCAATGGCTGTGGCACCCGAAAACTCAATATTTGCCCTTGTCGTGTCAAAATGTGTGTTGCTTATAAATACTTTACCCTTTCCTCCCAGATGATTATAAAGGAGGTGTTCAGCTGCCCGGCCCTGGTGTGTCGGTAATACATATGGATATCCTGTTAAATCAAGGATTTCATTTTCCATTCTCTGCCAGCTCTTGGAACCGGCGTAGCTTTCATCGCCGCGCATTATCCCGGCCCATTGCTCTGCACTCATTGCTGAAGTCCCGCTGTCTGTCAGTAGATCTATGATAATCTCCTCGGATTTCAACAGGAAAGGATTATAATGAGCTTCCTTTAGGTATTCTTTTCTTTCCGATTCTGAAGTGAGTTTTACCTGTTCAACTACTTTAATTCTGAATGGTTCTATATCAACCTTGTGATGCATAAATTCCTGACTTTTGGCCGAAAATATATAGTCTGCTCAACAGTAAGGATGATATATGTCATGCAGGTATATGCTTCTGGTTGGTATTTTAATGCTTTTCTAATACTAGGTTTAGGTTTTTATTTGTCTGTTCTGAGTCAAAGGATGAATGGTATATATTTTGTCATTCATTTTATTTGTCTTGAGAATTAACTGTCAGGATGAAAAATACTTGAGAAGCGTTTCAAATAATATTGAGAAAGTATATTATAATTGTGTAATTCATTAAAAGCTAGTAAATATCGAATGATTTATAGGATTGTCCTTAAAATTTGATGTAGGTGATGTAGTATTGATGTAGTGAAAAAATTCTGATTTGTCACTATTAGAATTAGATTTGGCGATCTTCTTTGAAAAACCTCTATAATTAAAACTCTATGAGAATACTCAACATTCTTTTTTTCCTTTTAATTGCATCCATTTCAAATGCCCAGGAACGTACTATTACGGGAACGGTGATTGGTGCTGAAGATGGTCTTGAAATGATTGGAGCTACGATCATGGTAAAAGGTACATCTACAGGAACAATAACGGACTTCATGGGAGCTTACGAACTTGAAGTGCCTGCAAATTTTGACACACTCACATTTTCTTACACAGGGTACAAGTCAATTGAAGTACCTATCGATGGAAGATCAGTGATTGACATGGAACTGTACCAGGATGTACAGGTACTCGACGAAATAGTCGTCATCGGCTATGGTATCCAGAAAAAACGGGTAGCTACCGGTTCTATTTCCAAACTTTCATCTGAGAAGCTTGAAGGCTTCCAGGTTCAAAGTGTACAGACAGCGCTTGAAGGCCAGGTTTCTGGTTTGATTGTCAATTCCTCATCCGGTCAACCAGGTGCAGGAAAATCGCTTTTGATTAGAGGTGTTAGTACAAATGGTGACAATTCACCTCTTTATGTGGTTGATGGACTACAAGTAAGTGGTATTGACAATATCAATCCAGAAGATATAGAATCAGTTGATGTCCTGAAAGATGCTGCATCCAGTGCCATATATGGTGCGAGAGCGGCCAATGGGGTAGTCATAATTACTACAAAGAAAGGTGGTGATACTGGGAAAATCACTTACGAAGGATTTACATCTCGTTCTCGTCCGTGGAAATTACCAGAAATGTTGTCTGCTGATGACTATATTTTAGTTACAAGAGAAAAATTTGCCAATGGTAACCAGACTGATGCATTGAATTCTCTTGGATTTCCACAGTTGGGACAGGAAACATTCAATACCAATTGGATGGATCAGATTTTTGATGATGCGACACTTCAGTCACATCGGCTGACAGCATCTGCTCAGAATCTATACCTATCATTGGAATACTGGGATGAAAAAGGTGTCGTTGGAGGAGATAAGTCCAACTACAAAAGATATGCAGCCAGGATAAATGGTACTAAGGAACTCAATGAATATGTCACATTTGGTGAAAACCTCTATATCAATCGTGTCGACAATCAAACGATTGGTGTAAATGACGCCTTCGGTACTGTGATTGCAGATGCCTTTGCTTATGATCCTATTACGGATGTTTTCAATACCGAAAAACAATATGGTTTTGAACAGTCTAATTGGGTACAGAAGGAATATGTGAATCCTTTAAGCCGACTTTTCCTTGCTGACAATGAAGGTCACTCAGATCAGATTGTCGGGAATATTTATGCTGAGATAAAACCTATGGAGGGATTAACATTCCGTAGTGATTTTGGAATGGATTATTCATGGTTTAAATTCAGAAGTTTCACACCTGATTACAAATATCACAGTGCATTTGTAAATGTAAATAATGATGTCGCCCAGGGTTATGGCTTCTTCCAGACTTTCCAGGTAGAAAACTATGCAACATATACCAAGCAGATCGACAGGCATGATTTTAATTTTGTACTAGGAACATCTTACAGGGAAAGTATTTCTGAAAACGCAGGTGGCAGTACATCGAATATACCAGATGAGGTAAAATTTGATGATAACTGGCAAAATATCAATGCAGGTCAGGATTCACTTGATCTCTCTTATGGAGGGGTCGGTGTTGACTATAGACTGATCAGTTATTATGGTCGATTGATCTACAGTTTAGATAACAAGTATTTGTTTACTGCAACATTGAGAAGAGATGGTTCTTCAAATTTCGGTGAAGCCAACAGGTTTGGTATATTCCCGTCATTCTCTGCAGGATGGATTATTTCAGACGAAGACTTCTTCGATGTCGGACCTGTAAGTTTTATGAAACTGAGAGCAAGTTGGGGTGTCAATGGTAATGACAGGATTGCACCTTTAGCCTATGCTTCAACTATAGAAAATGTATTTACATATCCATTTGGCATAAACCAGTCATTGAATACAGGAGCATCATTGGCAACGCCGCCTAATCCAAACATTAAATGGGAAGAGAGTGTTCAGTTTGATATTGGTTTGGAAGTCAGATTATGGGAAGACAGGTTGTCAGCTGAATTTGATTATTACAAGAAGAACACCAAGGATCTCTTGATGAATCAGATTATTCCTGGATTTATAGGTGCAACTAATAATCCTATCAGTAATCTGGGTGAAATTCAGAATACTGGTTTTGAAATGGCATTAAACTATAAGGTCAATCTGGGAGAATTAAGATTAAGAACGACATTGAATTACACAACCTTCAAAAATAAGGTAGTCAGGGTAGCCGGAGATTCAGGATTCCTTACCGGATGGAGCTGGCCCGTAAGAAATACACCAATAACACGAATGACTGAAGGCTTCCCAGTTGGACATTTTGTAGGATACAGGACAGATGGTATTTTCCAAAACGCGGAAGAGGTCTTTTCACACCTTGCCCCTAATGGTGATGTATTGCAGCCAAGAGCAGAACCGGGTGATATCAGATATGTAGATGTAAGTGGAGATGGGGTCATCAATTCTGATGATATAACTGATATAGGAAGCCCATGGCCGGATCATATTGTTGGACTTTCTGTTGGAGCAGACTATAAAGGATTTGATTTCAATGTGGTTTTATCCACTCAAATCGGACATGATATTTTCAGGGCTTATGAACGTTCTGATATAACTTATACAAATTATCAAACTTTTTGGTTGGACAGATGGACACCGGAAAATACTGATACGACCTATCCACGGTTGGTATCAAATGACCCGAATAACAATCAGAGGCCTTCAGACTTTTACCTGGAAGATGGTACTTTCCTTAGGTTGAGGAATCTTCAGTTAGGATATAATCTTCCTCAGAACCTTGTTGCCAAGGCTAAGCTGCAGGCTTTGAGAGTGTATCTATCAGCCAATAACCTAATTACCCTAACCAATTACAATGGTTTTGATCCGGAAATTGGAACCACAGGATGGATCCTTGATACCGGAATTGATAAAGGATATTATCCTTCTAACAAAACAATTGGATTCGGATTAAAAATTACAATGTAGACCATTAAATCAAGCAAAAATGAAAATTAAAAATTACATATTTCTCGCGGTTTTATTCCTGTGCTTTTTTGGATGCTCTAAGGAAGACCTTGAAGTTGATCCAGTCAATGAGTTTCTTTCAGAGAACTTTTACCAGACTGACGAACAGGTGTTTTCTGCCCTGGTAGCAGCATATGATCCAATGGGTTGGACAATGGCTTTTGGGCAATGGGTATCTGAAGTTATGTTTAACGAGATAAGATCAGATAATGCCAATGCCGGAGGTGATGCCTCTGACAACGATCAGCCGGGCTGGCAGGAGTTTGATGATTTCAGAAACACCAATACCAATACGGTAATCCAGGCGATGTACAGGCGTTTTTATATTGGAATCTTCAGAGCCAACCTGGTTCTTGAAAAGCCAGAATTTACATCTGCTGCTGTAGACAGGTACCAGGCTGAGGCCAAATTCCTGCGTGCATATTATCACTTTGAATTGTTCAAGCATTTTGGACCGATTCCAGTTGTTACTGAAGTTTTAACTCCCGAGGATATCGATCTGTCTAGAAATACGATGACAGAAGTATTCCAGGCCATAGAAAGTGATTTACTTGATGCGATCAATATACTTCCAATCAGTCTTTCTTCTTCTGAAGCAGGCAGAGCAAGTAAAGGTTCAGCACAGGCATTGCTTGGTAAAGTATATATGTATTGGGCAGACCTTAAAGATGATGATGTGGCGACATTCGATAAAGCAGCAAGTCAGCTTCAGGATGTTGTACAGTCAGGTATTTACTTTCTTGAAGATGACATGGCTTCATTGTATGCTTTTGGATTGAAGAACCCTGGAGAATCTGTGTTTGAAATCCAGAAAACAAATCTATATCCAAGCGACTGGGGCTGGTTTGAAGGCATCGAAGGTAATGGCATGGTCCAACTTTGTGGTATTCGTGGCCTTTGTTCTGAGCATCCAGAATATGAAGCAGGATGGGGCTTTATGATGCCGACTGAAGGACTATATAATTTCTTCCTTTCAGATGATAATTATCGAAGGAGTCTGTCTGTTATCTCAGATGCTGATCTCGCACAGGATATTGAAGACGCAGGTGTTTCAGGCTGTGATATTGTAGTTGATGTCACACAGGTCAATCCAGTGGATTATACAGGATACTGGCAAGGAAAATACCTGAATTACAAAGCTTACGAAGGTAACAATGTCAATGGTGGAGATCCTAACCTGACCAAAGATGATAACATATACTCTATACGATATGCAGATGTACTATTGATGCTTTCAGAATGTCTGAACAGGGGTTCAGGGTCTGATTCAGAAGCAATGGCTTATATTGACCAGGTGAGGGAAAGAGCAGCAGGTCCCGGGGACAATGCAGGAAATTTCAGAACAGCAAGCCAGCTTATGAGTGATGAAGGATGGAGTCTGCTTGAAGTGATAAGGTATGAGCGTCGTGCTGAATTTGCAATGGAAGGTGACCGCTGGTTTGATCTTGTCAGATCAGGTAGAGCAAGTGCTGACCTTTTTGAAGGTGATGCATTAAGACAAGGAAACTTTGCTGATGTACATCTTTGGTTACCAATATCACTGGAAGAAACTTCAGTGGCACCTAATTTAACGGAATATCCAGACGCAAGTCTGTTTCAATAATCAAATATCTTTTACTGAAAAAACTATAAATATTTAAACATGAAAAAAGGAAATTTTAAATTCAATTTACTTTGGATGATTCTACCTCTTTTTGCGGTTACACTCTTCACAGCTTGTGGAGATGATGAAGAACCTACAGGAGGTACTGAAAACCCGGTTGCGAGTTTTCAGTTTGCAGTCAATCCAGATAATCCTCTGGAAGTTACTTTTACAAACTTCTCTCAGAACGCAACAAGCTATGCCTGGGATTTTGGGGATGGAAACAGTTCTGCAGATAAAGACCCGGTTCACACATATGGAGCCGCTGGAGATTATACAGTGACATTGACTGCTTCAAACGCAGCAGGTCAGTCTGCACAAAGATCTCAGGATTTATCGATTACGGATCCAAATACACAATTGGCATTACTTGCAGGTCAGACAAGTAAAACCTGGTACTTGCAAAGAGAAGGAGTTGCAATGGGTATCGGACCGGCAGTTGGTGACAATCAATGGTGGTCATTTGGTGGAGTCACACCATTGGCAGACAGACCATGTATCCTGGATGATTCCTTTACTTTCCACAGGGACGGTACATTTGAATTCAGTTCAGGAGGAACCATATTTATTGATAGTGAAGGAAACGGTGGATGGCATGCAGATGAAGACTGCTGGGATGAAACTGATCCAAATGTATGGGGAGATAATCCTGACAGGGCAGCTTTTGGTGATGGTGGTGACTACACTTTCGAATATGACAACAACAATAACACTTTGACTCTAAATGGTCTTGGTGCCTTTGTTGGTCTGCCAAACAAAACTGAAAGTGGAGATAATCCAGATCCGGTTAACAGCAAGACGTATGTTGTATTTAACCTGGCAGAAGGTGCTATCGCTGATACATTAAATATTGCATTGGATGGACCTACATGGAACTTCTATCTTGTAAGCTATCATGATCCTGCTGATCTTCCTGAAATCCCTACAGATGTGCCTGTTTTTGGAGAAGATTATCCTGATGTTTCTCCGACAGCAATGTCTCATACTTTTGCAGCTGCAGATGGAGGCGTACTTCTAGATACCATTCAGTCTGCTTCTACTGTAGAGTTTGGTGTTGATGATCCTGCTGACGCAACAGCAGCCAAAGTAGGACAGTTTAACAGGACTGCTGATCAGTTCCAGGAATTGCAATTCCAGACTGCTCCTGATAAAAATGATATCAATTACGAGAACTTAAGTACGGTTTCATTGGATGTCTATTTACCTAGTTCCAATGATTATTCAAATACTTTAACGAACTCAGTAATTATTGGGTTTGCTGATAAAGGTGCGACTGCGCAATGGTGGACTGATAATTATGAATTCGTAAACGATGGTTCAACACTTCCACTTGATGAGTGGACGACTATAACTTATAACCTTGGAGAGACAAATGCAGGTGCTGGTTCAGGCACAATCTATGAAAGAAATGATCTGGATATGATCTATGTTCAGATTGGTGGAGGTAACCACACTGACACTGGAACTTTCTATGTTAGAAATCTTAGGTTTGAATAATAAAATTTAACTAATTAAACTTAAATTGATGCAACCTGTTTTAAGGTTGCATCAATTTTTTTTCGATATGAGAATCTTAACAGCACTACTTCTTTTCAATGTATTATTTTCCTGTTCTTCAGATGGCGAAGAACCAATGGTCATTGAAAATGTCCCTCCTGTTTTTTCCATGGAATCAATTACAGTTGAAGAAGGGAATCAGGACAAATCCGTATTTGTGAGTCTGAGGTTAAATAAAACCTGGGATAAAACTGTTTCTGCAACACTTAAGACAGTGGATGGAACAGCTGTGGCTGGTGAAGATTTTATAGCTATAGATAATGAACTTGTGGATTTTGATCCCGGTTCACGCCAGGAAAATCTCAGGATTCAATTATTGGCAGATGAGCAATGGGAAGAGGATGAAGAATTCTCTATTGAAATTGTATCAATTACTGAAGCCACTACAAGTGCCAATTCGGCAACTGTTACTATAGAAAATGATGATATTCTTGGACAATTCGATCTTCCAGATGGTTATTCTACGCCTGAAACATATCAAGGAATGAATTTAATTTGGAGTGACGAGTTCAATGGTACAGAACTTCTACAGGATGACTGGACATACGAGATTGGAAATGGTGCAAGCGGATGGGGGAATAATGAATTACAGTATTACACCGGTGAGAATACCATTTTTTATGAAGGCCACCTTGTTCTCCAGGCCAGGGAAGAATTCTTCGGAGGATTCAATTACACATCTTCCAGGATAATCACAAAAGACAAATTTGAGTTTACCCATGGCCGTGTTGATATCAGAGCTGTACTTCCTGAGGGGCAGGGTATCTGGCCCGCATTATGGATGCTCGGAGCCAATATATCAGATGTTGGATGGCCAAGATGTGGTGAAATAGATATTATGGAACTTGTAGGTCATGAGCCTGGAACGGTACATGGTACGGTGCATTATCCTGATCAGGGAGGAAACAGGATTTTTACTGGAAATGAGACCTCACTTTCAAACAACAGAAAATTTTCACAGGATTTCCATGTCTTTTCTGTCATATGGGAAGAAGACAGGATCAAGTGGTTAATGGATGATAAGCAATTTTACCAGGTATCCAGAACGAGTCTTGGTAGCCAGAACCCGTATCCATTTAACGAACCTTTCTTTTTTATATTCAATATTGCAGTTGGCGGTAACTGGCCGGGATCACCTGATTCAACAACTTCATTTCCGCAAAATATGATCATAGATTATATTCGTGTATTCCAGGAAGAATAAAATTAAATTTTGATGTGTATGAAAAAGCTGACAGAGATTCAATTTTATGCAAGGTTCCTGTTTCTTTTTCTATGTGTCATTCCTTTCAATTCTGAAGCCCAGGGTTTTTTATCAACAAAAGGTAAGGCTATTGTCAATAGTAACCAGGATACTGTACTCCTGAGAGGTATGGGGCTTGGAGGATGGATGTTGCAGGAAGGGTATATGTTGCAAACCAGTGATTTTGCTAATGCCCAACGAGAAATAATTGCCCATATTACAGACTTGATAGGTGAGGAAGATACAGAACTTTTCTACGAAGCATGGTTGTCAAATCATGTAACAAAAACTGATATTGATTCACTTAAATCATGGGGGTTCAATATGGTGCGTTTACCAATGCACTATAACCTGTATACCTTACCAATTGAGGAAGAAGCTGAAGCAGGTAAGCATACATGGTTGGAAAGAGGCTTTGAACTCACAGACAGCCTGGTAGAATGGTGCCGTCAAAACGAAATGTATGTGATGCTGGACTTGCATGCAGCACCAGGAGGACAGGGATACGATGAGGGGATATCAGACTACGATCCGTCAAAACCATCCTTATGGGAAAGTAAAGCCAACAGGGATAAAACTGTTGCCTTATGGAAGAGACTGGCTGAAAGATATGTAGATGAAGAATGGATAGCAGGCTATGATCTGATAAATGAACCCAACTGGAATATGAACGGAAATATTCCTTTGAGAGATATATACCATGAGTTGACTGACAGCATCCGATCTGTCGATAAAAATCACATCATTTTTATTGAAGGCAATTGGTTTGCCAATGATTTTACAGGATTGACTCCGCCCTGGGATGATAATATGGTTTATTCACCTCACAAGTACTGGTCAATAAATGATAAACCATCCATTCAATGGGTATTGGAAATGAGGGACAGGTACGATATTCCACTTCTATTTGGAGAAAGTGGAGAGAATTCCAATGTCTGGTTCAGGGATGCCATCCGGTTATTTGAGGACGAGGGTATAGGTTGGGCCTGGTGGCCAATGAAAAAAATCGAATCCATTTCAGGACCACTATCTATTTTAAAATCTGATGAGTACATCACTCTGCTTGATTACTGGAAAGGAAATGGGAGTCGACCAACAAAGGAATTTGCCAAAGCGGCATTAATGGACCTTGCTTATAAACTCAAAGTTGAAAATTGTGTTTTTCAAAAAGATGTGATAGATGCCATGTTCCGACAAGTATATTCCACAGAAACAAAGCCTTACAAAACGCATACGATACCAGGTGTTGTATATGCTACTGATTTTGACATTGGGCAGATCGGATATGCGTATTATGACACTGAATCCGGAAACTACAATGTTTCAACAGGCCAGTATACCTCATGGAATAACGGTTGGTCTTTGCGTAATGATGGTGTTGATATTGAACCTTGTGATGATATCGTAAATAGCAATGGATACAATGTGGGATGGATAAGTAATGATGAATGGATGCAGTACGATGTAGAAGTAGAATCCCCTGGAGTATTTGATGTTACTTTGAGAATTGCTTCGGAATCAGGTGGAGGAAGCATTCATTTTAAGGTAGGGGATGCGGATATAACAGAAATTTTCCAGGTGCCTTCATCCGGCTCATGGACAAATTGGGTAGACATGGTCGCTCAGGATATTGTGCTTGATGAAAACGATGCCAAACTAAGATTATATGTAGATAATGGTGGTTTCAATCTGAGTAGCTTTGAATTTACCCGTAAGGCAGCCACTACAAGTGTCTCAGCCAGGCTTCTCAGCGCAAAAACCTTCGACGATCATACAATTCAACTGGATATCAATAAGAATCTGAAGGAGCCTTTGGCAATTGATGCAGAGTTCACGGTCCATGTAGATGGAAATACAGTCAAAATCAAAAATTATTATCTCGATCCGGAAAATAATAGGATAATTTATATCCAACTAGAGGAAGCTATGAGATTTGATCAATCCATACAGGTTTCTCATAATGCAGGCTTGATTGAAGCCAATGATGAAACACTATTACAATCTTTTGTTCTGGAGCCGGTTCTTAATAATCTGGAAATGTTACACCCGATCCCGGGAAAGATTGAAGCCGAAGATTATATTTACCAGGAAGGTATCCAGCTGGAAACGGCATCCGATGATGGTGGCGGATTTAATATTGGGTTTCTTGATCCTGGTGATTTCCTGGAGTACCAGGTTGAAGTCTTGAATTCTGCAGATTATATATTGCAATACCGTGTTGCAAGTGAACAAAGTTCAGGATCCTGTAAATTGGTGTTTATAAGTCAATCCGGGGAAGAACAGGAAGTTGATATGTCAAATTTTTCTTCAACCGGAGGCTGGCAAAATTGGGTGGACAGTGAAACAGAGATATCACTCTCGGAAGGCATATACACAATGCGCCTGGAGATAATAAATGGTCCGTTTAACCTTAATTGGTTGAATTTTGTATCGGTAGCGCCTCCTGAACCTGAGTTTCCTTCCGGTGTTTTTATAAAATCTAATCCGGTATCTGATCAGGTAACTGTAACCGCAGGATTTTCTGTACCTCATAAAATCAGCTGGGACTTATATAATATGCTCGGGCAAAGAATGAAGTCAGCTGATATTGCCTATTCTAAAGGAATAGAATTTGAGGTAGAAATGTTTGACCTTCCCGCAGGATATTATTTTTTAAATATTTACCTGGAAGATGATACAAAATATCAATTCAAGTTGGTCAAAATCTGATAACTCAATAATGCATCATAAACTCATTTAAGTTTGTAGATGGATCCAATTGGAGTTTCTTTCTCAGTCTGTACCTGCTGATTTCCACACCTCGTACAGAGATATTCAGCAAGGGCGCGATTTCTTTGGTCGTAAGGTTCATCCTCAAATATGCACAGAGCTTTTGATCTTTGGGAGATAATACCGGGTGTTCATATTTTAAACGCTTTAAGAAATCAGTATGAACCTGGTCAAAATAGAAAGTGAATTTTTCCCAATCCTCGTCAAGACGTTCGTCATTGGAAAGGATCGATATGAGTTTTCTCAATTCTTTCTCAGCTTTTGGATCCTTGATATATTTTTTCAGAATTTTTGCTTCTTCTTTTACCTTACTTAGTACTTCATTCTTTTGAACGATATGCATCATTGAAGATGCGAGTTGTTTATCTTTGAATTCAAGTTCTGCCTTTAGTTTTTCATTCTTAAGTTGATCGATTTCATCCTTGGATTTTTCCTGTACATTTTCCAGGTCACGTACTTTTCTCCTGTATTTTGATCTCGGTATCAAAATCAAACCGGCCAAGATTAAAAAAGCGACTAATAAATAGATGACATTGAATAATATCGACTCATACCATGGAGGTTTAATCGTGAAGCTAAATTGACTGACCTGGCCGATATCTCCATATTTATTCTTTGATGATATTGTAAAAGTGTAGCTGCCATGAGGAAGCCTTGAGTAATCTTTATACGTTTCCTGTGTCCAGGAATCATCGTTTTCATCAATCCCTTCTATATATGGATTATAATATACATCATCTGAAGAGCTAAATGTAGAATTGAAGTATTCAAACCTGAGGTAGTTCTGGTTGTAGGGTAAAATTATTTCAGATGGTCCATCTTCTTTTGAAATATTGTCATTAATGAAGCCACCATATATAATACTGTCTTTATGATTTATGATTTTGACTTTTGAAAGTAAAGCTTCAGGTGTAAGAGGTTTTTGTTTTCCTGGATTAATAACCTGGATGACACCACTCTCTGTAGGGATCATAATGTCGTTGTTGTCTATAAAGTGTAATTCCTCAAATCCTTTCACAAATTCATCGGCAAGTTTTGGGAGGGAAACCTTTTTGAAATTCCTGTTCAATAAATTTTCGTCAATTTCAAAATATCCAAAATCTTTATCAGTCAGGTACCATATTCTATTATCAGG
>JABDPK010000246.1 GCA_013042795.1 Saprospiraceae bacterium
ATTTAAAAATAATTCAACTCAATATCCGTATTCGTCCAAAGGTAATTCCTGATAATAAGATCAGCTTCAGGATTCAGTTTTTCATAGTTGATACACTCTTTGATTTCTTCTATTCCATATTGACTATCTGCAAGTGTAATATAACCAGCTCCGCGATAATGTCCATCTTCAATAAGGAAAGCGACCTTCTCCTCATAGTCTCTCCCTTGTTCAAAAAGCACAAAATTGTCCTCGAATATTTTGTTTACGACCTGGAGACTTTCAATGAAGCGTTCATTATAAGTATTGGGAAATTCATCTCCAATACAAGCACCGGTACATTTTCCGATACCAAGATCAAAACAAGCAGTCTTTGATTTATCCAATCCATTGATTTTCTTGCATAATTCGAATGCGCCTGTAATCTGTGCAATATGATTCTGGGCACTCCGCCTGGAACCATAATACGATAATGCATCATCTGTTTTATCAGCCTTGGTAATTTCGTACCTGTAGTAACCAGATTTATCTTCACCTCTGACAATAGCGAAGTTATACCTGTTGGTTTTCTGGGCACGGTTTATGACGGGTCGGACTTCCTTGATCTCCCTTGACTCTTTTAAGAGTGACAACAATTCACTCCCTGTGATCTCAAAAGAAATGCCTGTCACATCATGCAAGAGTTTGTCTGCTTTAGAAGTATGTTTTGAGAAATGTTGCTTGACTCGCTTCCTGATATTGATGCTTTTACCGATATATATAATCTGATCATTCTTATTTGAAAAATAATAAACCCCACATGCTGCAGGTAGATTCTCGATATCTTTTATTGATAATGCAGGAGGCAGTTTTGTCAGTTTGATACTTTCGGTGACCAGAGCATTGACCTCTTTTTTTGTTCTTTGTTGTTCAAATATTTTACCCAGGATGATTGAAGTAGCCCAGGCATCATCGTAGGCCCTATGCCTGTTTTGTACATCTATTTTAAAATAGCTAATCAAGTTTCCCAGGCTATATGATTTTAATCCGGGGAAGGCTTTTCTTGAAAGCTTTACTGTACAAAGGTTTCTCCTTGTAAATGTAAATCCAAGGTTTTTAAACTCTTCTCTAAGAAAATGATAATCGAAACGCACATTGTGAGCAACAAAAATGCATCCTTCAGTCAGCTCAACAACTTCTTTGGCAACTTCGTAGAACTTAGGAGCATCTTCTACCATATCATTTGTGATGCCTGTGATCCTCGTAATATTCGGCGGAATGGAACGTTCAGGATTTATCAGGGACTGAAATTCTCCAATAATTTTTTCTCCATCAAACAAGACAATCGCAATTTCAGTGATTTTATCACGTTTGGGAATTCCTCCCGTTGTTTCAAGATCGACGACTGCATATTTCCTTTTCATTGATTAACTTGCGGATATGTTGCAAACTATCTTACAATTAGCATTTTATACATTAGTGTTATTCTCATGTATTTCAAATCATGAAGATAAAAAAGTTTTCAACGGGAGAATAACACCAGGTGCCGAGAATACTACTGCTTATTTTGACAAGCTGGGAGGTAAGTCCCTGGGAATAATTGTTAATCAGACAAGTATGGTACAAAACAAACATCTGGTTGACACTCTTATTTCTGCTGGCTTTAATATCAAAAGAATATTTGCCCCTGAACATGGCTTTCGGGGGACAGCAGATGCCGGGGAAACAGTGGATGATTCAATAGATGATAAAACGGGGATTGAAATCGTGAGCCTTTATGGAAAAAACAAAAAACCTCAGGCTGAACAACTCAGAGGAATTGACTTGCTGATTTTTGACATCCAGGACGTAGGCGTTCGATTTTATACCTACATTTCTACCTTGCATTATGTGATGGAAGCTGCAGCGGAGAATGATATACCGGTAATGGTTCTGGACCGACCGAATCCAAACAGGCATATCATAGATGGCCCTGTCCTGGATCCTGAATTCAGCAGTTTTGTAGGCATGCACCAGGTTCCCGTTTTATATGGTTTGACAATAGGGGAGTATGCTATGATGATCAATGGAGAGCAATGGCTTGAAAAGGGAATGCAATGTGATCTCGAGGTGATTCCGGTCCTGAATTACAAAGCCAATAACGCTTATGTCTTGCCGGTCAGGCCATCACCCAATCTTCCCAATCAGAAATCGATCGTACTTTATCCAGGACTTTGTTTTTTCGAAGGTACAAGCATTAGTGTAGGACGGGGTACCAATCATCCATTTCAACATATTGGACACCCGGCTTTTAACGTGATGGACTATAGTTTCACGCCGTTTCCAAATGAGGGTGCAAAATATCCAAAGCACGATGGTAAAAGATGTTACGGACATGATCTAAGAAGTTCAACTCCTCCAGACAGGCTGGATATCTCGTATTTAATTGAGTATCATAAGCTTGCTAAAGAGAAAAACATTCCGTTCTTCAACGATAATAATTTCTTTGATAAACTAGCAGGTACGGATAAGCTGAAATCCCAAATCCTCAGCGGTGAATCAGAAGATGAGATCAGATTAAGCTGGGCTGAAGGATTAAATG
>JABDPK010000248.1 GCA_013042795.1 Saprospiraceae bacterium
CATCAATTCCATCCCACGGTCATGAACATTAATTCTTTTTAACAATTACAGAAATGAAAAATAGAACATTATTTCTCAAAGAAATTATAAGTGTATTTCTGCTTTTAAGCACATTTAATACAATTGCACAGGATATCAGGATTTCAATTGAAGAAGCTATAGAAATCGGAATCAATAATAATGCGGGCATACTAAGTGATCAAATCAGAGTTGAACAAAATTCAGTTCTTTCGAAATCTGGTTTAAATAATAATGCTACTCAAATTGTATTCACAGGAGAAGAATTTGGCGCCGAGGGATATACTGGATTGTACTCGTTGAATGTACAGCAAAATTTCAATTTACCTAAAGCTCATTCCATCCAAAAGGAGTATTACCTCTCGACTAAAAACCTGGCCGAGAAACAACTTGTTCTGACCAGGAAAGCCCTGGTAAAAGAAATCACCAAAGCATACATCAGTTTACAATATGCCAAACAAAACCAGGAGTTACTTACGCGGTTTACAGCATTAAATGAAGATTTTAACAGGGTAACAAAACTGCGTTTCGAGACAGGAGAAACCGGTATTATTCCTAAAGTTGTAGCTGAGACTGGGTTGATGGAAGCCAGGCTTGAGGAAACTAATGGAATTTCTGATTATGAAAATGCCAGAATAATTTTTAATCAATGGCTCAGGACAGAAGATAATTATGATGTTCAAGGTGAATTATCAACTTCTGTTGTCTTGGATATTGATTCATTATTTCCTGAAAATCCGCATATGTTATTCCTGGCAGCAAAAAATCAAGTGGCTTCAGCCCGCATTAATCAATCACGAGCACAATTGCTTCCACAAATAAATTCTGGATTGATGCTTCAGACAACATCTGGTGCCTTTCCATTATTTGGCTTTCAAATTGGTATTAACCTTCCCTTGTTCAATAAAAATACAAAGCAGAAAATTGAGGCTTCTGAACTAGGGTTAAAGATTCAGGAAGAAGAAAACCGGGAACAAGCAAAACGGATGCGACTCGCCATTGAAAGTCTGATGAATAATATGTTAAAAAAACAAAACACCATTAAGCAGCTTGATGAATCAATCAAACCTTTGCTGCTGGAGCTCAAGGACATCAGCTTTGTAGCATACCAGGAGGGAGAAATCAGTTACCTGGAATACCTGAATGGATTCGAGCAACTTATGAGTATGAACAAAAGACTCTTGAAAGCACAATATGAATTTCATTTGTTAAAAGCTGATCTGGAATACCTGCTTTCTAACTAGTAGAAATTCTCTATATATAATAAATCATGTTAAATAAAATAATTGAGATATCATTAGAATACCGTTTGCTGGTACTCGCAGGATTTATAATGGTCATGGTAACCGGAGGTTATATTGCCTCGGAAATGGATGTAGATGTATTTCCTGACCTGACTGCACCTACTGTCACGATAATGACTGAAGCCCATGGGATGGCGACTGTTGAAGTGGAAAGGTTGGTGACTTTTCCTATAGAATCATCCTTGAATGGAGCTCCTAATATACGTAGGATTAGGTCTTCATCAGCAATGGGTATATCCATCATATGGGCTGAATTTGAATGGGGAACAGACATCTATAAGGCCAGGCAGATCGTCAATGAAAAACTGGCTACAGCTGCCAATAAATTGCCGGAAAGCATTAAAAGTCCGGTACTTGCTCCTATTTCATCGATTATGGGTGAAATTATGTTCTTAAGCTTAAGTTCAGATAGTTTATCACCCATGGAGCTGAGAAATTGGGCGGACTGGAATCTGAGACCACAGCTTCTTGCAACACAGGGTGTTGCACAGGTCATTGTGATCGGGGGGGACTTTAAGCAGTATGAAATTGCTGCCTCACCAGAAAAAATGAAGTATTATGGCATTTCCATTAATGAACTTGAAGAAGCTGCTGCAGCCTCCACCAGGAATGCTTCAGGAGGCTTTATTAACGCTTATGGAAACCAATTTATAATTCAGGGTGAAGGAAGAACGACTTCGGTACAGCAAATTGGCGAGACCTTAATAAAAATGGAAGGTAATAAACCTGTAAGTATACAGGATGTTGCTGAAGTTCAAATATCCAGTGCTCCTAAAATCGGAGATGGAGCTGTCTCTGGAAAACCTTCTGTCATTCTGACGATAAAGAAACAACCCACTGCAAATACGCTTAAGCTTACAAAAAGAATTGAAGTTACATTAGAAAAATTCGAACAACAATTGCCTGAAGGTGTCGAACTGAACTCTCATTTATTCAGGCAATCAGATTTTATCCAGGCCTCTATCGATAACCTGAAAAGAACACTTCTTGAAGGCGGACTTTTTGTATCAATTATTCTGTTTTTATTCCTGCTTAACTGGAGAACTACATTAATTTCTCTTTTAGCCATCCCAGTATCTTTACTAGTCACAATTATCGCCTTAAAATTACTGGGATATACCATCAACACTATGAGCCTTGGAGGAATGGCCATTGCAATTGGCGCTTTGGTAGACGACGCCATCATAGATGTAGAAAATATTTTCAAAAGGCTAAGAGAGAATGCGATAAAGCCTAAAGACGAAAAAAGCAGCTCCATGAAAATTATTTATGAAGCTTCTTCAGAAATAAGGAATTCTATTCTCATCGCAACTCTTATAATTATAATGGCTTTTATTCCCCTGTTCTTTCTCAGTGGCATGGAAGGCAGATTACTGGAACCTCTTGGAATATCCTTTATCGTAGCTATTTTCACTTCCTTGTTTGTGGCAGTAACTTTAACTCCAGTCCTTTCCAGTTACTTATTGATTAATGAAGCGCAGTTGATTAAACAGGCTAAGGGAAGTTTGGTTGAACGTTTTTTTTCAGGCTTATATCATTCAATATTAAAAAAGACACTGGCGTTCCCACGAAGCATTATTGTTTCTGTTTTAGCGCTATTCGTATTTTCTATGATTGTATTATCCGGCTTAGGGAGAAGCTTCCTTCCTGAGTTTAATGAAGGTGCTTTGGTAGTCTCTGTCGTTACCCCTCCCGGTACATCATTGGAGGAATCTGGAAAGACAGGAAAACTGGTGGAAGAACTCCTGCTTGAATTTCCTGAAGTTTCAATCACTTCTCGAAGAACAGGTCGTGCGGAAATGGACGAACATTCCCAAAGTGCTAATTCATCAGAAGTTGAAGTGCCTTTTAAACTAAAAGACCGCGATCGAGATGAATTTTTAGATGATATAAGAAAAAAACTTTCAATTGTTCCTGGAGCAAACATTACAATTGGTATGCCGATCGCACACAGAATAGATCATATGTTGTCAGGAACAAGAGCAAACATTGCCATAAAAATTTTTGGACCTGAATTAAACAGACTTTTCACAATTGCCAACAAAGTAAAATCTGCAATTGAGCAGACTGGAGGCCTGGTAGATGTCAATGTAGAACAATTGATTGAGGTACCCCAAATAAGGATTATTCCAAATCGTGTCATGCTTGCAAAATACGGGATTAAACTTGGTGACTTCATGGATTTTATTGATGTTGCTTTTGCAGGTGAGACTGTGGGACAGGTTTTTGAAGGTGAAAGGGCATATGATCTTGTAGTCAGGTTTAATGAACAAAACAGGAGTAATATTGAGGCTATCAGAAACTGTCTGGTGGACACAGAAACAAATGAGAAGATTCCATTACATTATGTTGCAAATGTTATAAATGATTCCAACCCTCATAATATAGGAAGAGAAAATGTTCAGCGTAAAATTGTTGTTTCAGGAAATGTATCTGGCAGAGATCTTAGATCAGTTGTAAATGATATTCAATCCAGAATTGATAAAGAAGTAACATTTCCAGAAGGATACAGGGTTGAATTCGGAGGCCAATTTGAAAATGAAGCAAAAGCTACAAGGATGCTTATGTTAACTTCCATCGGTGCCGTCATCATTATATTTCTATTACTGTTTCTTGAATTTAGAATTCTTCGATTAGCTGGAATAGTCATCCTAAATTTACCGCTTGCTTTGATCGGTGGAATCTTTAGTGTTTACTTTACTTCTGGCATAATATCTATTGCATCAACTATTGGTTTCATTAGTTTATTCGGAATAGCTGCAAGAAATGGCATCTTACTTATCAGCAGATACCGTTTGCTTGAACAGCAAGGAATGAATTTAAAAGATACAATTCTTAATGGTTCTCTGGACAGGTTAAACCCAATCCTGATGACAGCACTTACAACCGGTCTGGCTCTAATCCCACTAGCTGTCGCCAGCCATCAGGCTGGAAGTGAAATTCAAAGTCCGATGGCCGTAGTCATTTTAGGTGGATTAATAAGTTCAACAATATTGAATCTTGTAGTTATACCGGCTATTTACTCATTAAAGTAATTATATAATCCTAAAGCCACATAATACAATATTTTGTTTTTTATATATTTGTATTCAAAATATTTTATACTGCATTTGTTGGCTCTTCAAAACAATAGCTTCATACGAAGTATTGACTATTATCATTTCCATCTATGATTTAGACAATCCATATCGACTTCTTATTGTAAATACCTTGCTTCTAAAATAAGAATCAATTGGACCGTACACAGACCCTCAATTGCCTGTGGAAAGAACAAAATGAAAATGGTCATCTCTCCCAGGAATTTATTAAGACATGTGCTTCAAATCTCGGCATCTCATCAGTAGAACTGGATGGTGTCATTTCATTCTACCACTTTTTCAAGAAGAAACCACAAGCTGAATTCACAATTTACGTGAACAATAGCATTGTTTCTGAAACAAAAGGTTTGTCAAGGATAAAGGAAGCTTTTGTAAGAGAAACAGGTGCCGATTTTGGAAAGATTGGTCCTGCTGGAAAATTTGGATTATATGAAACTGCCTGTATTGGCTTGAGCGATGTGGAGCCGGCAGCATTGATCAATTTTCACCCTTTTACAAATTTGACAAGCCTCAAGGTGCGTAAAATAATTGCTGCCCTGAAAAAAGGTGAACCCGTCGAATCTATCTGTGATACCATTGAAGGTAATATCAGATACTATCCTCCTGCAGGAAAGTCTGTCTTTATCAGGGAATATCATCCAGGCCTTACAGTTCATAAACTGGCTAATCTTGGCCAGAAAGGTATCATTAAAGAAATCAAAAAATCCGGACTACGGGGAATGGGAGGCGCTTACTTCCCTGCAGGTATAAAAATGGAATCCTGTGCCAATCAGCCTGCAAATCCAAAATACGTTGTTTGCAATGCGGATGAGGGAGAACCTGGTACATTCAAAGACAGGTTAATACTGCATAAATATCCCGGCCTGATGCTCGAAGGCATGATTGCTTCAGGATATGCGATAGGGGCACGTGAAGGTATAATTTACCTGAGAGCAGAATATCAGTGGCTTCAAAAAGACCTGGAAAATGCGATTGAAGATTTTAAACGTCGTGGATATCTTGGTAAATCCGTGAGTGGTATTGAAGGATTTGATTTTGATATAAGAATTCAATTAGGTGCAGGAGCTTATGTATGTGGCGAAGAAACCGCGATGTTGAATTCAATGGAAGGGAAACGAGGTGAACCAAGGACTAAGCAATATTTCCCAACAGAACGAGGATTTCTGAATAAACCTACCCAAGTCAATAATGTAGAAACATTTGCTGCCATAAGCAGAATAATTGAACTTGGCCCGGATCACTTTATGAGTTCAGGTACTGAAAGTTCACCAGGAACAAAGCTTATAAGTATATCAGGAGATTGCCACAAACCAGGAATTTACGAAATTGAATGGGGTACAAAAATTTCTGATCTGCTTAATTTATGTCATGCAGATGATCCATTCTTCATCCAGGTAAGTGGTCCTTCCGGGCAATGTCTTAATCCAAACGATTTTGAAAGGGAATTATCCATGGATGACATTCGGTGTGGAGGTTCTTTTATGATTTTCAATTCAAAGCGGAATCTTCTAAATATACTCAGAAACTTTACCGCTTTTTTCAAAACCGAATCATGTGGTGTCTGTACACCTTGTCGTGCCGGGAATTTTATAATAGAAAGGAAACTTGAGAAAATTGCCAATGGTCTGGCTTATGCAGAGGACTATGAAGAAATCAAACAATGGGGAAAGATCATGCAAAGAACAAGCAGATGTGGCTTAGGTAAAGCTGCGACTAATGCCCTCCAGGATGCCTTAAGTAAATGTCCTGATTTCTTTGAGAACAAATTCATGCAGTCCGGCGATGGATTCAATAAAAAATTCGATATGCGTGCCGCTTTGGAACCATACGAAAAATTTAAAGACTAACTGTTTCAAATGAAAGAGCAAATCACAATTAAAATTGATGGTAAAGAGATCAAAACAAAGGCCGGGATGAACCTGGTTGATGTCGCCAGTGAAAATGGCATCTTTATCCCTTCCCTTTGCTACTATAAGCATATAGATCCTCCTCTTGGTACTTGCCGAGTGTGTACTTGTAAAGTAGAAGGTCATGACAGACCTTCCTGCACTACCAAAACTTTTGATGGTATGAATGTGCAGGTAAATACTGAAGATCTTCTGGATTTAAGGAAAGCTATTCTGGAAATGATGTTTGCAGAAGGAAATCACTTTTGCCCATCATGTGAAAAAAGTGGTGATTGTGACATGCAGCACATGGGGTATGAAATGGGCGTTTCACATACAAGATACCCGCACCTCTTTAAAGACCGAATTGTTGATTTTACGCCAAAGAGGATAATTATCGAACATAACAGATGTGTAAAATGCAAGAGATGTGTTGAGGAAGTATTTAATGATGATGGTGAAAGAATCTTTTCATTCTGTAATCGGGGAAATGAAACTGTGGTTGGTGTAGATTATGATGCCGAAGCTAAACTATCAGAAGAACAAGCTTTTGCTGCAATGCACCTTTGCCCTACCGGTGCTATACTGGTCAAAGGAAAAAGCTTCACAAATCCATTTGGAGACCGCAGATTTGATATGGTATCCGCAAATAAGGAAAAAGAAGAGAGTGACTTAAAGGAAGTATTCAGCAAAGGCAATGATAAACCAAAAGAGAAAAAAATCATAGCTACTACATCATTGGCAGGATGTTTTGGGTGCCACATGTCATTACTGGATGTTGACGAGGGACTTCTTGATCTCATAAATGTAGTTGACTTTAATAAGTCGCCTTTAACGGATATCAAAGAATTTACTGAAATATGTGATGTAGGTTTGATTGAAGGTGGATGTTGTAACGCAGAGAATATAGAAGTACTAAGGGAGTTTAGAAAAAAATGTAAGCTTCTTGTATCTGTAGGTGAATGTGCGATCTGGGGAGGCGTGCCCGCAATGAGAAACACAATTGCCCTCGAAGAGTGCCTCGAAGAAGCATACCTCAATAGTATGACAACTGAAACCGGGGAGAGTACAATACCTTACCATGAAGATCTTCCTAAAATTCTGGACAAGGTATACCCGTGCCATGAAATTGTAAAAATGGATTATCACATACCTGGGTGCCCACCTTCAGCAAATCACATTTGGAAAGCGGTGCAGAACTTGCTGTGGGGTGATGAATTCTCGGTATTATATTCTGAATTTAAATATGACTAAAATAAGATGAATATGGGTAAGAAA
>JABDPK010000252.1 GCA_013042795.1 Saprospiraceae bacterium
GGAAATGGTGTCTTTGCAACTTACAGGAACACAACGCCTGAAATCTCAAGTGGTAATGTTGAATACCAGTTTTTGGATGTGACGGAAGATGAAATCAAGTTGAATCTTCCTGATGAAATTCATGGACTGGTTTATTGCCCGGGGACAATAAATCTCAAACCATTTTCAAGGATACGTCCTGAATCTTTTTTAAAGGATTATGAAATTCAGGTCGTTGGTGCAATTAAAATTATTCAGGAGTTACTTCCAAAATTGAAGGTTGGAGGAGCTTCTGTTGTCATGTTTTCTACTGTCGCAGTACAGAAAGGCTTTAATTTTCATTCCCAGGTATCAGCATCGAAAGGCGCAATAGAAGGCCTGACGAGATCACTGGCAGCAGAACTGGCACCTACAATCAGGATAAACTGTATTGCTCCTTCCCTGACAGATACACCCCTGGCAGGAAAATTATTGAACACAGAGGAGAAAAGACAAAGCAATGGACAGCGACACCCCTTGAAACGCATTGGAACCCCGGCGGATATCGCAGAAGCAACATCTTTTCTTCTGTCGGACAAATCCAGTTGGGTAACAGGTCAGATTATTCATATTGATGGTGGCATGTCCTCCATTAACAACTAAATAAAATTAACATGTTCGGATTGTTTAAAAAGAAATCACCAATAGATCAGTTACAAAAGAAATACAAAAAACTTCTTCAGGAAGCGCATGCTTTGTCTACATCCAACAGGATTGAAAGCGATAAAAAACATGCAGAAGCTCTTGAAGTTCTTAAGGAAATGGAAGCATTGGAAGAGAATACAACTTTGTAAAATGGCATTTTATCAACTCAATGAAAAGCAGTTCGTTCCTGCAACTATAGATGAGGTCTGGGACTTTATATCGTCACCGGCCAACCTAAAGGAAATTACTCCGGATTACATGGGATTTGATATCACTTCGAAAGACCTTCCCGAGAAGATGTACCCTGGTATGATCATTAGCTACAAGGTGAGTCCGTTATTAGGTATAAAGATGACCTGGGTTACAGAAATCACACAGGTCCGTGATAAGGAGTTCTTCATTGACGAACAGCGGGTCGGGCCCTACTCCATGTGGCACCATCAGCATCATATCAAACCGGTTGAAGGTGGTGTTATGATGACCGATATTGTGACATATCAACCCCCACTTGGTCCATTAGGAGCCATCGCCAACAGATTGTTGATCCGAAAACAGCTCAAAGAAATATTTGACTATCGAAGAATGGCTATGGATAAGCGATTCCCGGCCTGATATGCGTCGTCCATGGAATATGATTGACATGCCTGTATACAGTCTTGCGACGTATACGGACAGTGTATTCAACATGAACATTTCAACCTATGTCCAGCCTGTAAGTATGAATCCTAAAATCTATATGATTGCTGTTTATCATGGAACACGTACATTGGATATCCTGGAAAAAAGTCAAATTGCTGTGCTTCAACTCCTGAGCGTGAAGCATAAAAAACTTATTCGGCCCCTTGGAAAAAAATCGGGCAGAAATTATAACAAACAAGCTTATCTTCAAAAAAATGACTGGCTTACCCAATGGAAGGGTGTCAGTGTATTGAGAGATTGCAGTGCCTTACTTTACCTTGAAAAAAAGGATTCCATTGAAATTGGTGGTGATCACAGGTTGTTTTGGTTTGATGTAAAGGGATCACGGTCAATAAATGATCAGAATATCCTTTATTTCCAGGATCTTATTTCCGAAGGTTTAATCATGGGGTAAGACAAGGTATCAATATCTTTCAATTATAAATGAAACTTTAAACCTCTATCAGCAGCATTCCTTCTCTTTCCTTCCTAAATGCTAATTGCTATAAGAGCCCAGTCTTATTTGCGCTTCTTGTCGAGGCTATACCATATCGTTATTTGATTTAAGTAGCTTAAATCAGGTTAAAAAGCTGTATAATTTAGCATTTGTTTAACAAAATATTGAAAATACTTAAACAAAAGTTAAAAACATGAGTTAGAATACCAAACAAAATCATCAAACATATGTCACATTTTATTTTAGCTACGAACTTACAGCCTGGCGATTACGTTGGATTCACATTCTTCATTGGTGCAATTGCCATGCTTGCTGCGACGGTTTTCTTCTTCATGGAAAGAAACTCTGTTTCTGACAAATGGAAGACGTCACTATTGGTCTCCGGACTTATCACATTTATTGCTGCTGTACACTATTACTATATGAGAGATTTTTGGGTAGAAACTTCAACTTCTCCGACTGAATTCCGGTATATAGACTGGATACTCACAGTTCCATTAATGTGTGTAGAGTTTTATCTTATTCTTAAGGCTTTTGGAGCAAAGATTTCATTGCTTTGGAAAATGATTTTCTACTCACTTGTCATGTTAGTTTTTGGATATTTAGGAGAGGCAGTATTTACTTCTCAAAGTGTATTGATGGCAATATTATCAACTCTTGGATATGCAGGTATACTTTATGAAATCTGGTTGGGATCTGCCAAGAAATTAGCAAACAATTCCAATAATCCAGTTTTGCAGAAAGCATTCACTGCATTGGCTTGGTTTGTACTTGTCGGGTGGGCTATTTACCCGATTGGATATATGGCCGGAACTGAAGGTGGTTGGTTAGCAGGTACGGTTTTAAATGGCAACATGGATATTATCTATAATATTGGTGATGCGATTAATAAAATCGGTTTTGGATTGGTTATTTATACATTGGCCATTTCTGCGACTAAACAAGAAACAGCTTAAATTTAATTAAAAAGCCACTTCATATTGGGAGTGGCTTTTTTCCCTATGCCTGGTCAAATAAAATATCTTTCAATATTGACAGCAGTGATTTTTTTTACTGCTTTTCCTGCATTCTCAGAAAAATATGCAGATGGATTAAGTTTGATCCTGATTCTTCTTTTCGGTATTCCGCATGGTGCTGCAGATCATATCATTTTTTCCAGGATCGGCAAAAGTTTTTACGGCGCAAGGAAACTAAATTCTTTCATTCTTACATATTTATTGCTCGGGCTTGGTTTTCTGTTTATATGGGGAATATCTCCATTAAAAGCACTGATCTTGTTTATTTTAATTTCTATTTATCATTTTGGCCAGGAACATTTCGAATCACTTGATCCCAATCAATGGTTAACTAAGATCAATATGTTTTCCTGGGGTGCTTTTGTCTTATTGTTTCCATTATTATGGCATTCTGATACCACGATCTTTTTTGTTGAGCAAATTGTCTCGACGTCGATTCAACCATTAGATAACACTGTTTTATTGCTTTCCCTAGTCATCATAGTATCTGCACCATGCGTTTCAATTTTTTTACTTTGGAAATCTGGAATTTTAAATACTGAAAGGTTAATCAGTGAACTTGTTCAGATTGCCTTATTGATTGTTCTTTATATAACGACACCGTTACTGGTAGGATTTTCTATTTACTTTGTATTCTGGCATTCACTTCACGCCATGGAAGATCAGTATATTTTCCTGAGAATGAAAACAAAGAATTATACAATTACAAGATACTTCCGTGATATATTACCTCTTTCAATAGTTGCTATCGCTTTTGTAAGCATATTGGGGTTTTATCTGATGAATCAAACAGGTTATAATCTATTTTCTTTTGTATTCATACTTATAGCTCTCATAACTTTGCCTCATATATTATTATTTGAGAAACTATATGCTGCAAAAAATGCTCAGCCAGTTTAATAAACTGTAATCATCAATCCTTTCTTCAGGCTTGTCCTGAATCAGAATTATACAATAGGTACCATACTTTTTTACTGAAGTAATAAATACAACAGTACAATTAAAGGAAGAGTCAACCAACTCACTTTTTTTTAATGAACATAATTCTCCACTTCTCACCAGAAGATGAAAATTACACAAGTGCATTCTCAATATTCGAATCCAGTGTAAATAAGCATGCTGTTCTCAGTTTGTTTGGTATTTCCTGTAATCGATTAAGATCAAGATCTTCTTTGTCAGGAAGTTCCAAAATATTGAGATCTGCAGAAGGTGCCATGGACCACATTGAAGGAGTACGTTCCAGGATATGAATTTGTGTGTCTTTAGGCATCCGGGTAAGGATACGCATGTTATTGAGTTCTTTTATGATTTCTTCTTTTTCCAGGGAGCTGTCTGCCCTGACAGTTTTTATGATATTGAGTCTTGCATTCCAGTTTTTCCTTATGATAAGTGATGTGAGAATCGCCAGGTCGTTGTTACCCAGGTCAAGTTTTGTTTCCCAGTCTTCAGGTATGACATCAAGCCATACATTGATTGTTTTTTCAATACCTAAACCTACACTTTCGAAGGTGGCTAAAAGTACAAGTCCCCAGTTCCGCTTCTTGGTTTCATTGATGATGGGAAGGTATTTATCCTGCAAGCCTTCTTTTTTCTCGTCAAGTTTAAGGAAGATGGTATTGGGTTTGAAGAATGCTGTTTCAAGGGCCTGCATACTTATACTTACCGTCTTACCGAAATCGGCACCATCCACAAGTGTATAGGATGAAGATATTTTTGCCTTTTTGAAGGAGTTGGTGAGTTCAGGTAAATACTTTCGTAGTCTTTCTTCTTCTCCACCCAATAGCATGCCGAGTACTTTTATAGATCCCCTGGGATATGTCAGGGCATAGATCAACCTGTAAGCCCCTTTGATTTCTTTGGGAAACTCCACCGGTATCAGCAGTTCCGGTTGCCATGCCCTTGCTTCTTTACTTGGTGACAAGTCATTTGAAATTTTTGTAGCCCAGTCTGCAATCGCTGTAAATAATCCACTGCGAACATCTCCCTTGGTTTTGATCAGTACTTTTTTCAGGAGTGCTGCATAGAATGTAATTACAATGGCAAGGGCTATCAATGACACAGTCGAATTAATAATAAACATGACAAAGAAACATCCAATAGTTCCAAGAAGAGGAACAATAATTGGAACCTTCAAGGTGGGTCTGAAGCTTGGAAGCCCGAGACTTTGTTCGATCAGAACAAC
>JABDPK010000253.1 GCA_013042795.1 Saprospiraceae bacterium
CATCAATACTTACCATTGGATCTTTTGTTTTCCATTCCCTCTGTGCTCAATCACTTGAAACTGCTTCTGTGAAATCAGAAATAGTATCTGAAATTATTAAATCTTATGTTCTGGATTATCAGAAGGACAGGTATGCTTCTAAAGAGGTGAATTTTGGAATTGAAATCCCTGGGCATGGTACATGGACTGTTAAAGTGACAGGAAAAGAAACTTCAACCGGGTATGAGGTTCTTCTGGAAGATGGTTTGCCGAATAGCCCGACATTCATTTACAGAATTGAGTATGAAACACTGCAAGCAATTAATGATGGTAAAATAAATGCCTTAACAGCGCAGGGAAAAGCATTCTCAGGAGACTATACACCTATGAGTATAGATATGATGGAAGGTTTCAATCCTACAGCAAAGGAATACAATGATATAAATCCATTCTCATTTCACTTTTGGACAAGAGGTTATCCTGAAATGATACCATTTGGTCCGGGTATGACCAGAAGAGCCCATGGTAGTAATTTCACTATTTTTTATTACCAGGAAGGCATCAGGACGGCATGGTATCGCGTCTTACCAGAAGAGCGTGTAAGAGATGATGCCAGGGAACAGGCTATGCCTTTTCCAATGCTCATCGTCGCAATAAAAGGTACCACTGAAGGAGTTGTGGATGGTGAAAGGGTTTCACTATCAGTTGGGAACACAATTTTCATCCCGGAAAATGTCAATCATAAATGGTGGAATGAAACAGATGAAGCCACTGAAGCTATTTTAATCATGTTTGGTGAAGGTGCATAGAAATCTAAATCCAGGAACTACAAAAAGTTAATAGTGAAACTATAGGATTGTTATTTGTAATGAAAAAAATAAAGAACTGGCATTTTATTATTAAAGTTGCCAGTTCTTTTAATAATTCTAATTATTTGTGCAGCCTTTATTCATAAGTTTATTTAGGACTTACCCATACAATTCAAGAAAGCAACATCCAATACACCGCTGGAATATATTCAGAGGGTCAGAATCGAAGCAGCCAAAAAAAGTCTCGAATCAAGCACTAAAACAATTCTGGAAGTCATGTATAGTATCGGCTATAATGATGATAAAGCATTCAGGAATACCTTCCGAAAATTTACAGGACTATCTCCCAAGGCCTATCAAAAAAAATATAACCGGGAAATGGCTCTGGCCTAGTCCTTTCCTTAATTAAGTTTAACTATTCTTTCCGAGACTGGATATTTTGATTCAACGCCAACTATTGTTAAAAAATAGATACCATTCACAATACCATCCATGGAGATTTCAAATTCATTTTGACCTTTTGATACAGTTTTGTTTGATTCAAAGACTTTTTTAGAATAAACATCCACAATTGATATTCTTATTTGTTCATTCTTGTTGCTATGCATCAAAACATTAAATATTTCACTTACTGGATTAGGATAAACCTGTAACTGGAATTCATTTTCGGAAATTAATGGAATGAGCATCGAAGTACTCAGTCGCGATAATTCTTCCAGGTCAATAAAAATGGGATCACTCCATATTATAGTTTCGCCACATTCAATGCCGATACTGATCTCAGACCCGTCAATCCATTCCAGTTCATCAATGAATAGTTCATTTTCTTCGACTTCAAAGCTCTCTTCTTCTCCATCTGCATTTACTATCTGTACCAGGAAATATTCAATATCTTCATATGGCAGGTCCCAGAATATATATATCTCGTCTTCTTCAAACTCAATATCGATGTATTCAATTTTTCCACAATCAGGAGTGATAAAGATTTCAGTATCAGAAGAAATCAACACATCATCACAGATGATACTTACATTGTAGTAGTATGTAGTATTAGGTAATAAATCCTCCAGGAAGATTTCCGCTTCGTCAAGTTCCTCGGATTCCATTTCATCAGGGGATGTACCATATTCAAACAGGTAGTACACTTCTTCGAATTCTTCTTCATCTGAAAATTCATATTCCCAGAATATAAATGCTTCTGTTTGTGCCAGGTATTCAACTTCGATAAATTCCAGGCTAGCACAGACTTCATCAGGATCGTCGTCATCATCTTCTATTGGTGGAGATATATCGGTCTCCTCTGTTTTCAAATTAAACTTTATTTCTGCAAGGCCTGAACAGCTTGAATGCCCGTAATTTGACAAGGCAGTCAGTAAAATATACCTGGCTTTAATGTTTTGAAGATCTGGACCAGGGAATCCACCATAAACAGCAACACCCTGCGCTTTGGGAAAAGTCATTTCACCCCAGTGTATCCAATCAATACCATCTTCTGAATAATCAATGCTTACCTGATTAAAACCCTGGTTTAATTTGTCCGGATCATTAGTATTCCAAATCCAGCTTTTGGATAAGTTTCGGATTGATCCAAAATCATATTGAATCCAGTGACTCATTCCATATGCCTGGATTGGGTTGGGTGATTGTTCGCAGGACGCCCATGTGTCTTTCCAGATTGAAGCATCTGGATCAAAACATTGAGCAGTACAGAAACTAGAGGATACCAGCAAGAGTATTATGAATGCATATATTTTTTTCATCTTGAACAGATTTAATTTTACAAGTCAGGTAATAATGTGTTTAACTTAAATTCATGAATCCAATCGGTGCCTGTGCCGACATTGTGTTGTAGAAATTTCCAATATTGGGAAACAAAGAAACCAGGTCTGTCTTTCCCACACCGTACCATAATGCCAGCTCAGCAAAGTACTCATCCGTTGATATCTGTGGTATCAGAACCCCTTCTCCGATTTCAAGTTCAGTACCCAGTTTGATGGAAGGGTAGGATCCGTAGATGTCTTTTCCTTTTACTTTTCCACCCATGACAAGAACATTACCTCCCCATGCATGATCAGTTCCGTTTCCATTGGAAGTCAGGGTTCGGGCGAAATCAGAAATTGTAAATGTTGTGACATTGTCTTCAAGATTCAGTTCGCCCAATGCGGCCTGGAATTCGCTCATGC
>JABDPK010000041.1 GCA_013042795.1 Saprospiraceae bacterium
ATATCCAGGTAGCCATTATATACCGGCCCCATACCAGGATTTGATTCATTGTAATAGAGAGAAAAGTCGAGAGATCCCAAAGGTTCTTCACAATAAGGAGATACTGGAACTGAATTTCCAGGCATACCTCCATTCACAAAATTTACAGAAACCGGGAAGTCAAGGAAAGTGTTCATTGAGGGATCAGATGGATCAGGAACCAGGGCAATATTCTTAAAATCATAGCTGCCGCCATCCGGATCTGGTCCGTTAATAAAAAATCCAAAAACATCATTCGTACTTGTGCAGACAAAATCCGGGTACTCTTCAGATGCAAATACATACCTGAATCTCAAAGTGTCGGAAGTTGGAATAAAGCTGATCTCGTATTTTGCTATATCGATTAAATCGATATTGTTGACCAATAATGATTCAAGGTCTTCATCGTCCAGTTGATCCTGAGTGGTATCTTCATTGGCAAATTCATCCGAATTCCGAACAGCATCGGTGGCATGTCCGGTAGTCATGATAATTCCCCTGTTTAGCCCAATAACATTTTCGGCATTGGCAAAAACACCTACTGCTTTCGGATCACCGAAGTATTTAACATCAACGATTTCCACACCATTACCAAGGAAAACGTTCTCAATAATATTTTCAAAATCAAATGGGGCTGTATTCCCCGGATCAACGGTGATCTGTCCATTGATATTCAATGACAATAGCAATAAAAACGGTACTATATTAACAAGCCTTTTCACTTCGAAATAAAGTCTTTGGATATGTATGTTTAAAGAGTCAGAAAGAATCCTTTTAACACAATGAATTTTGCTTATAAAAATACACTTTATGCTTTAAATATTATGATTTATTTTAATATGTAAATATTATTTTATTCTGTCGTCTCGCTTCATAGTTTCATCGATAAATTAAGGGTGAGATATTAATAATCATTAGCTTTGGAGCTGATGACGTTCTAAAAGTGTTGAATGACTTTAGAAGAACGTGATTATGAATATCTTTATTGATATTCTTCCTTATTAATTTGTTTTAAGCGCTTATACATATGAAACAATTTTTCAAGTTTCTTTTTGCTTCCTGTTTGGGTACAATCCTGGCATTGGGAGTTTTATTTTTCGGCTTCTTTATGATTGGTTCCGTTTTTTCAGCTAAAGACACGTCAATCCCGAAAAATAGTGTTTTGCTGGTGGAGTTCAATAATTTCGTTCCTGAAAAGACAGGAAATGTCGAACAGAATCCATATAGTTTTGAATTGCAATCATCTTTGGGTTTACAAAGGATTAAAGACCTGATACATCATGCCTCCGATAATGATAACATTAAAGGCATTGTCTATAAAACCAGTTCTAACACACCGCTAGGAATGGTGACGAGTACCGAAATTAAAAAGGCGATTGAAGAATTCAGGGACTCGACGGATAAATTCGTCTACACTTATGCTGACTTCTTTACACACAAATCCTACTTGCTGGCTTCAGCTTCTGATTCTATATTCATGAATCCCAATGGCATGCTTGAAATGAAGGGTTATGGTGCAATGATCCCATTCTTCAAAGAAATGATGGACAAGGCAGGTATCGAAATGAATATTTTCTATGCTGGTAATTATAAAAGTGCAACAGAGCCTTTCAGGAGAAATGATATAAGTCCGGCAAACAGGGAACAGACTAGGGAATATCTGAATGAAAATTTTGAACTTTACCTGAATGAAGTTGCGGGTTCAAGAGGAATATCAAAAGAGAATCTACTGAACCTTGTTAATAATATAGATCTTGAAAATCTTCCTGAAGCACTGGAAAACGATTTGGTGGACGGAACGACCTACTGGTTTGAATTTGAAGATAAACTTAGAGATCGATTGGGTCTTTCTGATGGTAAAAAGATCAGGTACATGGACCTTGATGAGTATAATTCCAAAGTTACCATTAAAAGAGGTTCATCGAAAAACAGGATTGCAGTTGTATATGCTGAAGGGGAAGTGGTCTATGACAGTGAAGAGAAAGCTGTCATCAGTGAAAGAAAATATAATAAGATATTTGACAAAATCAAAAGAGACAAGAAAGTCAAAGCCGTGGTTCTTCGCGTCAATTCTCCGGGTGGATCAGCATTCGCATCCGATGCCATTTGGGGTGAAATTGAGGAAATCAAAGCCAGGGGCATACCTGTCATTGCT
>JABDPK010000008.1 GCA_013042795.1 Saprospiraceae bacterium
GATCAACGATCATTCAAGTGCTGGATTTAAGGCGGGTGCTGCACAAGTTGATATCACACCATTCCCCGGAAGCACAATGGCAGGTTTTGGAGAAGATATCGGTCAATTCACCAGAGGGAACCTGGGACGACTTTATGTAAAATCAACTTATGTAGAAGACAGCCTGGGTAATTACTTGTTTAGTGTAGCCTGTGATTTATGGGCATTTCCAAAAGGTCTTGGAGATCGGGTAATGAATGAATTAAAAAGGTATCCGATCCCTGGCATCAATTTCACTATTGCTCGTGAGAATGTTCTATTCACAGCTACGCATACACATAATGCACAGGGAAACTATTCAACATCCTATGGCTATAATGCCGGTAGTTCAACGAGTACTGGATTTGATAAGGATCAATTCAGGTTTTTGATTTCGAGAATTAAGGAATCTATGGAGCTAGCTTATACAGCAAGAGAATCAGCCTCTGTTGAATATAGCGCCACTAATGTATTCGGGTTGTCAAGAAACAGGAGTATCAAACCATGGAGGAATAATCGACCCGAAGACAAGCAGGTATTTTACAACAGGCTGTCATCAGGAAATAATTATGTTTCAGATCAACCGGAATGCCTTGCTGATGATCCAGACCAGTTCGTTGCAGTCAACCCGGTGTTGACAACAATTCTTATAAATTCTAACAGTACGGGGCACCCCATTTCAGTTATCAATAATTATACAGCACATCCTACTGTACTGGGATCAGATTGCGTTTTGGCATCTGCAGATGTTTTTGGAGTAGCCTCCGTTTTGATTCAGAACTACTTGAGGGATAGGTTTTCAGGAAAGCTTGTTCATCCAATTGTTAGCTTTATTAATGGTGCTGAGGGGGATATTTCTATGAACTGGAAGAAGCAGGGCAGGGAGGAAATGATTCGCCTCGGGGAAAAGCTAGGAATCGAAGTTATTGAACTACTTAATGGAGACCTTATTCCGGTTAACAAGCTGGTTTCTTCTCAACTTGTATTTGATTGTATCAGGAATAGGGAAGTAAATGATCCAGGATATGAATCCATATTAAAAGGAGTTCCTGTCCATCGGACAGCAAAAAAACCAGCGGCGGGCAAAGCAATTATTCTTGGAGCGGAAGACGGAAGGGTAGACAACAAGTTTGAGATCGATGAATGTAATTTCTCTGAAGCCATTATGTCACACAAGATTGAAGGTGGTCATGCCCACAAGGATGTATTCAAGAAAACTTACCTGGCCGGGAAAAGTGCACCTGCCATTATTCCGTTTGGAATGCATGATATCGGCCAGATCAGGATAATTGCTGTACCTGGAGAATGTTCAGTAGCACTGGGTGAAAGGTTGATTAAAGCAGCAACGAAATCACATGGACAACATACCTTTATAGCCGGTCTTGCCAATGAATATATGTCATACCTGACTACCCCTGAAGAATATAAACTACAACATTATGAAGGTGCATCAACGATTTATGGATTGGCTTCAGGCCTTTTTATTGAACAGAAATTCAATGATATTCATACCGGAGGTATATCAGGAAGATATGCCGGGTTGAAATGGTATTTTCCGGGGATTATTTTCTACCCATATAGAAAAAATAAAATCAGGCAGAGGTTTCTGAATAATCATTTCAACAGTTATCATCTGCTTAAAAGTATTGCAGCTGAGCATTTGTCTGAAGGAATTGATTATATAAAGCATACCTGGACTTTAAAACATGAATTTGACTATGAGAATATACCTGAAGTCAAACTGGAGACCCTGACTTCTGATGGTTGGAAGGATTTTATAATTGAAAAATCTTTTCAGGATATAAGGATTCATGAATCTCAAAATGATAAGTATTCCTATAATTTCATGAATTATATTGCCAGGAACAACTCCGGGGATAAGCTATGGGAAACGATATGGATACGTCCTCAAGGGATTCATCCTGGAACCCAATTGCGTTTCAGCTTAGAATGTGGATCAATTACTTCTTATTCAAAGGAATTCGTGCTTAATTAAACTACTCTATGGTCAGATATAAAGGAATTACATTAAGTTCAAATGACAGTGTTCCATCACCCAGGACAGAACCATATCAATTGTCAGATCCCCTGGCCTCATTTTTTGACCTTAATGTTTATGGTCAGCGAAATGTCTTATTTTTCAATAAAGCCTTCATTGATGATAATGGCAATGATACCCAACATTACACCTTCAGGCTGAACAATCACTTCCAGGGAGTCGTGCGTCATATGGATGGGCAGCATTTTATATTTTCAGGTAGCAATACATTTGATGATACAGCCTGCCTGTTCGTATTCAAATTGAATAGTTACCTCGCGAATGCTGCAAATGATGAGTTCCGCCAAAAGTTCATCCGTTCGAATACTATTATTCCCAATGATGATGAGCATATGGATAATGTTGAATTCATATACAATTTTCCTGGACCATACTGGCATGCAGGAGGAATATCGCTTCTTGGAGATATTTTGGTCTGTCCTTTGGAAAATAAAGACTTGCACAAAAGATCAAAGATCTGTTTTATCAATTTTAGAAACCCGTCAAGGCCAAAATTGTATAAGACAGAAATTTACAGGGATTATGCAGCAGGCTGTGCATCGATGACAAAACTCAAAAACAAGCATTTTCTACTGGCTGTATGGACAGAAGATAATGGACACAAATTGGATTTTTATCTCTCGAACTCGAAAAATTTATCTAATGGTTTCAGTAGTGAAATCACTGTGCCATTTGAAGATTTTAAGAATCGGCATGATAATATAAAGCCCCGCTTTCAATGTATACAAATGATTCAAAATAATGATGGATCAAAAATATATATCATCGGGACAGATAAAGGAAGGGTTCCTAAACATGATGGTAGCTATAGTTTCCCTAACCGGCGGTTTATCATGTATATAGATCTCGATCATGCAACAAAAAGAACCAATGATCCCATCTTAATAACCCCGGAAGTAACTATTTTTCCTCACTGGGAGATTCCAAATGGTGGTGAAAGCTACAATTTCAATGCAGTAGGAGGTTTTTATGCACATGACAATCAATTGTATATGTATGGGGGGTCAACTTTCAGAGTTCAGACAAAATCGAATATCAGAATAACAGAATTTGCGCCTTCATTAAAACCTACCCCGAAATGCGATTTATTGGAAGATGCGATCGTTGAGTTATATACAGAAAATGAATTTAAAGGCAGATGCCTGGTTTTACAGATCGACCGTGTGAGAAGTATCCCTGATTTCCGCAAGATAAAAGGAGTTAAGAAAAAACATTTTGACGATTGTATAAAATCTGTCAGGTTCAAAATTCCTCAGGGAGTTATATATAGATTATTTGAAGACAGATATTATAATGAAGGAGATGATACCAGGAACTTCCTTGATCTGCAGGGTAGTGGAAGATTGGAACAGATTCCAAAATTAAGCGATCGAAACTCACCCGGACTTAAATTGAAGAAGTCATTCAGGAACAAGATCTCATCTGCCCAATTGGTCATCTAAAAACTTTGGTAGTTCAGCTATTCTCCCTTAAAGATATTTTGCGAATGTTTTAATGTTTTATTATATGTTTCAGGTGCCGGATTGTGAACTGAATTAGCTGCTTTTCTCAATAATTATATTTAGAACTATTTTCTTGGATTATTTTGTATAGAAAATATATCTTTGCATCCCTCTTTAAATGAAAGAGATGGAAGCATAGTTTTTCCATTAATGGTGAGGTGGGTGAGTGGCTGAAACCACCGGTTTGCTAAACCGGCGTACTTGGAAACAGGTACCGGGGGTTCGAATCCCCCTCTCACCGCCAGAGAAAGAATAAAGGACGGGGCGTAGCGCAGTCCGGTTAGCGCACCTGGTTTGGGACCAGGGGGTCGGAGGTTCGAATCCTCTCGCCCCGACTAATAGAAAGCCTGTTGACCTGGTCAGCAGGCTTTTTTTTTAGAGAATTATCGTTACATCCTTTTAGATATTTTTACATTTTAATTATCCTGTACTATATGCCTGCCATCAGCATTTTCGATATTTTCAAAATTGGAATCGGTCCATCAAGTTCGCATACACTGGGACCCTGGATCGCCGCCAACGATTTTGCTGGACACTTGGAAACAGAATTTGATGGGGTAAAAGTTCATTTATTTGGATCCCTGTCTAAAACTGGGAAAGGACATGCAACAGATACAGCCATTATTATGGGGCTTCAAGGCTTTAATCCTAAAACAATTGATCCCGAATTGATTCCAATCAATCTTCACGAAGTTTCAAATTCCACAACTTTGAATGTAAAGGGGAATATTATCAGCTTTTACCCTGGTATGGATATCATCTTCCGGGATGAAACCCATGAAATGCATCCAAATACATTGATATTTAAAGCATTTTATAAAGGGAAACTGGTTACTGAACAGACTTATGCTTCTGTAGGAGGAGGTTTCATTGAAAAAGAAGGGGAGCATAGCACAGAATCAGATTCCGTGAAACTGCCTTATCCTATTGAAAAAGGAGTCGATATAATTAATTATACGGATAAGAATCAGTGCAATATCTCGGATATCGTGCACCAGAACGAGTTGTATTTTCAAACCGAAACAGATATTGTAGTAAAGCTGGACAGATTACTGCAAACATTTAAAGATAGTATCTACCGGGGTTGCACAACTGATGGTATTTTACCTGGTGGACTTAATGTAAAAAGACGGGCAAAATCTATTTGTGAAAACCTGATTGGCCATAATGATTATTCTGACTTTGAAAGCTGGATTGATGCTGTAAGAAATACAGAAAAAGATTTCAGTCGAATAAACAGATGGATCAGCTGCTTTGCATTAGCTGTAAACGAAGAAAATGCTTCTCTTGGACGTATCGTTACATCGCCGACCAATGGCGCATCAGGGGTAATTCCTGCGGTTTTGATGTATTACCTTTTGTTCTGTGATAATAACGGAATGAAAGATTGTCGTCAGTTCTTGTATACTGCCGGCGAGGTAGGATGTCTTTTTAAGAAAGGTGCGACAATCTCGGCAGCTGTTGGTGGTTGCCAGGCAGAAATTGGTGTATCATCAGCCATGGCGGCTGCAGCATTGACGGAAGTGATGGGAGGATCAGCCAGACAGGCTCTGATGGCAGCGGAAATTGCTATGGAACACCATTTGGGTTTGACTTGTGATCCAATAGGAGGCCTGGTACAGATTCCATGTATAGAGAGGAATGCAATGGGGGCCATAAAGGCAATAACTGCATCCAACCTGGCCTTGTCGAGCGACCCGGATCATGCAAAAGTTCATATCGATACTGTCATTCAAACAATGTGGATGACGGCAAAGGATATGAATACAAAGTATAAAGAAACTTCAGAGGGCGGATTAGCGATTCACCTACCCGTGATTCTTCCAAATTGCTAATAAAAAGTCCCGCAGCTTTATTGCTTCGGGACCATTTCAGTTTTTGAAAAATTCTCAGGTTATTAAAGGATGTTTATAATAATTTATAAGGTCGCCGTTTCTAGAAGATCTTTAATGTCCGGTGGTGTTGAAACAATTTTCATGAACTGTCCCATACTCAGATCAGGAAATGACAAAGCGATTCTGAACCGACCATGTAGCATATGAACTTCATTTCCTTTGACCAAAAATTCATAAGGCAGAAATGCTGTGTGCTTGGGTGAAGAAACATCAATCTTGTGCATAAATTTTCCTTCACCTTTTTCACCTCTCAGACCAATGCCATACAATTTCAATTGTTTGTCCTTGATTTCTACTGAATAAACTTTTTCCAGGTTTGAAACTCCTTTTTGAAGGTTCGCATCAATCGTTCTGACAGCTTCATCATAACTCGAAAATTCATTCAGTGTATGTGTCTTGTCAAACTTAGGCATGCCGAACATGTATTTATAGTTTTGCAACTTATCTTTGTCATGTCCTTCTTCAGAACCGAAAGTAGCGCCACCCTTTGTGCCGCATGCTTTCATGGCATTTAATATTTTCGTGCTATAGCTTGCATATTCATTTTTTACCTTGGCAAAAGAATCACGGAAATAGGCATTACCCCAGTATTCAGGGGTAGGATAGCTGATTATGACTGTTCCGTTTTCTTTGGTTAATGCCACACGCCACGCAAGAGCAAATCCAGTTAATCCGCCGGTTTTCTTAACAGCTGATCTCAAATCATCTGAAGTAAATGAAATGACCCACCTGTTGTTGTCTTCAACTGGCCTGTATGATCCAATCACCTCAAATCCTTCAGACCTAAGGTTTTGCTCTACCATGCTGGCTACATCTTTAATACTGCCTTCAGCATAAGCCCCTATGGTATATGGTTTAAGGTTTTGTGCATAAACGATTGTACCGATAAATAAAGCCAATACCGATACAAGAATAGATTTAGTGTTCATTGAATTATTTTGAATGATAAATTAGTCAATTAAAAACATGAATATATGTTCATATATTTATAATAATCAAGTTTTTACAGACTAAATTCAAGACAGAATAATTTAAAATCCAATCATTTTTGGGTAAGGAAATCTAAATTGAAATTTTTTGTGTTTGGAAGGATTATGACCGAACAATAAATCAGATTATCTAAATGTGCATACTCTTTCAATCCACCGAAAACCTGGCGTATTGCTCTACCAAAGTAGCTTCACAAAGACATAGATGATGATAATTCGTAAGTTATTTACCCGCCCACTCGGAACGTTTTCTGAAGTATTTTGGATTTACGATAAGTAGCCCGAAGGATTCCCCGTCTTCTTTTCCTTTTTGTGCATGATGGGCACCATGCGCCCTCAGGATAGCCCGGGAATATTTATTATCCAGTTGTCTGAACCATGAAAATCTCTGGTGGATATAAACATCATGAATGAGGAAATAAATTAAACCATATATGGAAATGCCAATCCCGACAAACAGTAACACAGACCAACCGGAAATAATTGATCCAAATAAATAACAGAAGAAAGAGGGAATAGCAAAAACCAGAAAAAAGCGATCGTTCTTTTCAAAAAATCCATGTTTCAATGCAGGATCATGATGATCTTCATGCCAGTTCCACAACAAACCATGCATTACATATTTATGTGTGAACCAGGCCACAAATTCCATCAGGAAGGTAGTTAACAGTACAACAAGAACTTTAAAAAGAATAGTCATTTCGATTCAAATTTAATTAATATAACCCAGAAGCTGCATAAGTTGTTTTTAGAAAGATTGTTTTTACCCCTTTATTTATGGAAGATTATTTAAAGGATGCTTTATCC
>JABDPK010000011.1 GCA_013042795.1 Saprospiraceae bacterium
GTGCCGGAGGTAGTTTTACCAAACAAGGATGGAGAAAAGATCCATTTGCATCAAAACATACTTATTCAGCAAGTTATTCCCCTGCAAAATCTACTTTTATTATAAAGTACAATGGCATCTACACCGATAAGGTATTTCGAAATCTGGATCTGATCACAGACCTCTCTGTATTGAATCCGTTTTTTATCAATTATTTTGGTCTTGGAAATAATTCTGTGGATGTTCAGCCCGATAACCGCTACAATTGGGTGAGAATGTTTAATTATTCTGCGAATATAAAATTCCAGGAACGATGGAAAAGAAGCTTCATAAAATTCGGACCCGGATTTAATACATTCAAACTGGTCAACGTAGAAGACAGGGTACTTGATGATATTGAAAACCCGGGTGATGGGTTCTTTGAACGAGATTATTTTGCAACAGCATCTTTTGAATATGGACTGGAGGCCGTAGATAAAGGAAGTAATCCCGGGCATGGTATCCGTTTTAATGCGGGCGCGGAATATGCATATAACATAGATGATGATAATGACTTTACAAGTATATGGGTTGATGGAAGTTTTTACCTGACACTCCTTGCAAAACCCAGGTTGACATTTGCCACCAAAGCGGCATATGCCAAAGTATTTGGAGATCCGAAATTATACCAGATGCCTGCAATCGGAAATAATAACGGTTTGCGCGCATTCAGGAATGAACGATTCAGAGGTGAGTCCAGCCTCATTCATCAATTTGATTTGAGATTACATTTATTTAGTTGGAACAATCCTGTACTTCCTATGTCAATAGGTGTAATGGGGGGTTATGACTATGGAAGAGTATGGCTGGAAGATGAACTGTTCGATGGATTCCACACAGGCTATACTTTTGGTCTTAGTCTGAACATCCTCGATATGGCAGTGCTCCATCCCTATTATTCAATTTCTGATGATAATGAACAATTATCTGTCAGGTTGGGGTTTTCCTTTTAAAATAGTTCAACTGCCTGGTAATTTATATTTTGTATAAATAGCATCTCATATATCATTCTATGGCAATTGAAAATAAATGCATTATTCATGACTATACTATTTTGAATACACAAAATTTTGTTTATATTTGAAACAGATGCACGTTCATTGAATTCTTCAGATTATGTTCCAAATCGTAGATGCAGTTTCGTGTATTTACAATAAATCAAATCTTATAGAATAACCCTGGAAGAACCAATGAGCCAAATTGACTAACTAAAAATTTAAACAATGAGTCCACCATACCATTTCATGGCAAAAGTGATTTCACTTTTGCCGAAGTTCAGGAAAAATTGGAATGTTATCCTTGTTTTAAAAACACAGCGAGTAACCGTAAAAAAAGGTTTTCGACACTTCAATTAATATTGATAAATATCAAGGTGATCATTGCAAATTAGATCAACTTAAGTTGATTACTGTAAGATAAACATTCAATTAAAAGATATAGAAATAGCCGGAAGAATCACTTTCGGCTATTTCTTTTTCGAGTCTATCGTTGCCATCCTTCTACGCTTTCTCTTTTCTAATCTTTCTATTTGACGTTATTTGTATTATTATCATGATCAACTATTTCGGTTTATCCAGTGTATAATAAAAGGGCTATAACATATTTCATATTAATCATTACATGTCTGATCAGCAGAATAGCCTTTCTATTGCTTTCAGGTTATGACAACTTTGAATTATTTAATGACTCCTTTCGCTATGATATGCTTAGTAACAGGATTATTGAAGGTGATTTCAATATGGATGTTGTTGCATATATTGTTGCACCACTCTATCCATGGACTTTAGCCCTATTTAAATTATTGAGTGAAGAATACTGGATTACTCTGGCTGTGATTTACCAGTTTGGACTGGTTTCAATCTCAATTATATATCTGTATAAACTGGCCTTACTAATATTCAAGGATACATCCACAGCAGTTCTGGCCTCCGTGATCTATATTTTTTATCCCCTTTCCCTATGGTATAATCACACACTGGTCCAGGAAACTTCATTCCAGGCATTCTTCATATTTTTCTGTTACTTCTTTACAAAGTATATTATCCTGAATCAAAAAAGGAATCTTGTTCTTGCGGCATTATTCTTTGCAATAAGTCTTTTAACCAAATCACATATAGTTATTCTGATCCCGTTTCTATATGTCATTTTTTTAGTCAAAAGACAATTTCGGTCCTTGGCGTTTTTCTCTCTTATCGTTGTTATTTGTTGCCTACCCTTCAGTATTACAAATTATATCAAGCATAATGTTGTCACGCTTTCCAGTCATGGATGGACGAGTTTATTCCTATTGGGTCATTCTGACATCGCTTATAAGTGCCTGACAAGTACATCTGGTGAAATTCAGGAAATTCACAGTGAAGGATGTAATGCCGATATTGTGTTTGATCTGGATTATAATTATGGAACCTTAGGATTTGTCAATCAATTAAGTCCTCAAAATAGAAGTCACTTAAGATTTAAATATGCATTAGAATGGATACGTGCCAATCAAATAAAATATGCTGAACTCAAATGGCATGGCCTGAAACGTTTTTTAATTCCCGGCCTCGACTGGAAACAATACAGATTGATATATTGGTTACCTGCAATGATCATTGGTTTTCTGCTATACATTCCTTCTTATATAAGCTTATACCTTTCATTAAAAGATCATGACAGAATGAAGCATTATTTGTTTGTTTCTGTCATCCTTTCCATCCTTGTAATTTATATTTTCTTTTTTCCAATGAACAGATTCAGGGTTATTACCATGGACCCATTGATCATTATCTATGCAGCTTCTGTCTTTGCACCAAAATTCAGAGTAGTTACAATGAAAATAAGAAACAAGATTTTTACATAAAAACTGATTACCTGGTAAGCCTGTTATTTACTCCCAATATTGACCAGCTCGTCTTGCCCTCATGTCCATGAGCACCAACTGACAAGGAATAATTTAGTTGGTGGGATCAGCGAATTCAGGATTATTCATAAATGTTTCATCTGTAAGTGTATGTAAAAATACAAGTACAGCATCCAGGTGTTCCTGGGTTAATCCTAATGGCTGAATGAGTGGATCCTTATTCGGTGACGGCTTCCCTCCGGAATTATAGTGATCAAGGACTTCCTCCAGTGTCTGGAAACGGCCGTCATGCATATAAGGCGCTGAATGAACAATATTCCTGAGTGTGGGTATTCTGAAACGACCATTATCAAATGGGATTCCTGTTACTTTTCCATGCCCCAGGTCTGCAAAATCAGAAAAATCTTCTGCTTCATCAAGACCATTGTTGAGATATTGGTTTGTTGTCATAAGAGGGTCATTATGACAATGAAAACATTCTCCATCCGGCAGATCTTCACTAACGTCGAAATAAATTTCAAACCCCATTAATTCCTGATCCGTAAAAACAGCTTTACCTGCCATGACCCTGTCATACTTGCTTTCCCCGGACGAATTCAAAGTACGCTGAAATTGAGACATCGCCTTCGCTGCAAGTTCTTTAGTGATTTCTCCACTGTTTTCAATTCCAAAGGCTTTACGAAACATTGAACGATATTTATCACTAGCCCGGAATTTTCCAATAACATTAGGCCATTCATTGTGAAACTCAATTTCATCTGTGACCGGCAGCAATGACAACTCTTCCAATGTTGTAGTCCGACCATCCCAGAAAAGTCCTTTATTATAAAAGCCAACATTAAGTAATGACATGGCACTCCTGGTACCTGCAATATTATCAATACCAACACTTACAGGAAGGTTGTTTGTAAAACTTCCAATTTGCAGATGACAAGATGCACATGACATCGTGGAATCTGCACTTAATACCGGATCATAAAACAGAAATTTCCCCAGATCAACGCCCTGCCTTGTCATTGGGTTATCCTCTGGAATCTCAGGCGCGGGAAATGAAGATTGAGGATAAGTTATAGTATAATTTTCAGGACTGTATTCAATATCTGTCAAATCAATATTATCATAATCGACCACTGCGGCTGGATCATCGCTACATCCATTAAAAAGAATGAACAGGAAAGAAAAGATTATGAAAAACTGACTATAATACTTCATAACTAAAATAATAACGTCTGATAAAAGAATAAGTTGTTAATTGACACTCATTGAATTGTCAAAATTTTCCAGCAATTTTTCAGACATCAGGTCAGCTGATTGTACACTCGAAATTTCATAAAATAATTCCTTAATATCAATAGCTAAATCAATACTCCAACTATCACCAGGAATTAAAAAACGCGCTGTCTTAAAAGTGAATTCATGTATTTCATCAGAGGTCCAGTCAAATTCGTAAGGGATACTGTTCAAATTGAACTTTATTTCAAATATGTTGAATGAATCAATGTCTGAATTATAAAGACTATCTATCACCAGAGACAGATTGGTGTCATCATCCAAAAATTCATAAGGTTTCAGTTGTGCTACTTCATCCGGATCCAATCCCAGGCTAAAATTCAGTTGTTTTATATCATCGACAAAATCTGTATTTCCGATTGTTTTACTTGAAAGCCTGTTTGATCTAACCAGGTAGAAATCATCAAAAACTTTACTTTCTTCGGAGCCAAGACTGTTTCTGATCCTGTAAACAGAGTCAGTGCCAACCAACTGGAAATCAGAAAGTACAAACTGGAACGAGGTCAGTGAAAGGGTATCTCCCTGGCTTAAAACATAAGATGAATCAAAGTCGAAAGTAAGTGAATCATAATTCAGGGTAACAGGTAATGAAAAAACCGGGTATGTACAGCAAGAATCACAAGCACTTACTGCCCCGAAATCAAAATTGCTGGCATTGAGGTCAAGGCATGCTTCTCTTGATTCTTCACATGACCAGATGAATATGGCGCATAAGCTAAGTCCGAGAAGGATTCTCATTTTCTTTGACGAGTCTTTTTACGATCTGTTTGACCTGTGCTGAAAAATCTTTTTCAAGAATCCAGTTGTAATATTGTTTATCTCTGCTCAACACCTCTGCTACGACCTGCCCGTTATATTTCCCGAAATTGAAAACAATCTGACCTTTCTGATTATACTTTAATCTCATTGTCACATCAACAATCCGGCTGTCATTGGTAAACTTGGCGATCGCATCGATATCATTTTTTATGGGTGCAGGATGCGTAAATCCATCTCCATCGACATAATCAACATTTTCATAACGCCTTATCTGCCCCTGCAGCACTTCAATCGTTGCTTTTACATCAATCAGTGCATCATGCGCATTTTCCATTGTCTTCCCGCAGTAAAGTTTATATGCAGCAGTTAAAGTCCTTGGCTCCATCTTGTAAAAGATCTTTTGTACATCGATGGTACTCCTGTTATCAAGATTAAATTCAAAGCCTGCACGGGAAAATTCTTCCATCAGCATCGGGATATCAAATCGGTCAGAATTATAACCTGCAAGATCAGCATCACCAATAAAATCCCATATTTGTTGAGCGACCTGGTGAAACAATGGCTTGTTAGCCAGCATTTCTGAAGAAATACCATGCACAGCATATGCCTCTTCTGAAATCAGGACAGGACCAGGATTGATTAATAATTCCAATTCCCTTGGCTCATCACTATCTTTCATATACTTGACCAGACCGATCTGGATAATCCTGTCTCTTACGACATTTAATCCGGTAGCTTCTATATCAAAAAATACAATATCACGACTTAAGTTAAATTTCATACTGTTTTTTTTACAACAAACCTTCTTTGGTAGCATCTTCGGTTGCACCATGCAACTGCACGGGATCCTCTTTTTTACGCAATCGCATATTCAGGAATTCAACGCCCAGTGAAAACGCTATTGCAAAGTACAAATATCCTTTAGGCACTGCCCCGATTTCATTTCCTAATACAGACAAATGTGCCAGATGAGCTCCTTCAATGATAAGCATAAAACCTATAAGTATCAAAAACGCCATACCCAGCATCTGAATAGACGGATGCTTGTTCACAAAACGCCCTACCGGGACTGCAAATATCATCATAATAAGAACTGAAACAACGACAGCTACAATCATTATAAAGAGTGCACCCTCAAGGCCATTTGTCATCCCTACAGCAGTCAAAATCGAATCGAAAGAAAATACGATATTGATAATCGTAATTTCTATAATTGCTTTATTCAGGGTCGAAGTTTTCTTTGCATGACCCGATAAAGGATCTACTCCTTCAAGCTTGTGATGAATTTCACTGACACTTTTATACAGAAGGAAAATACCTCCAGCTATGAGTATCAAACTTTGTATTGAAAAACCTGCTTCGAACCAGCTTGCATGAAAAGATAACCAGGGTTCACTCATTGCAATGAGCGCCGATACACCCAACAGCAATACAATTCTCATTGCCATCGCCAGAATCAAACCGATATTGGTCGCTTTTTTTTGGTCTTCTTCAGGAATTTTAGAAGATGCAATAGAAATGAAAATGATATTATCAACTCCTAAAACAATCTCGAGAAATGTGAGAGTCAGCAAACTGAGCCAAACGGCTGAACTGGCAAAGTCCGGCATAACAAGGCAATTCATCATAGCTTTTCTTTTAGTTTCCCAAAGATAGAAAAGCAGATGAAAATGCCCCTGTATATCTTAATATACAAAGGCATTAAACCACATCGATCAACTAAGGTTCAATGTGCTCCGAATTAATATCTTATGAGGTTTTCGCGTACTGAAATGTATGATGTTCTGCCTTTTTAATTCTCCCAATACCCTTGCAACTGTTTGTCTTGAGGTATCCGTGATATAGGCAATTTCCTTATGAGACAAGCCATGGTTTATCAAAACTTCATCAAAACCAATTTTGATTCCCTTGGTTTTTGCAAGTTTCTTCAGAAAATCTATAATTCTGCTTTGCGCTTTCTTAAATACAAAATTGCTCATCCTGGATTCGAGGTTCGCCATCTTCTGAATGAGAATACCAGTGATCTTCTGACACAGATCAGGATTGTGCTCCAGCAATGATTTAAAATAAGAAATTGGAATCTGGAAAAGCTCTGCATCTTCCAGTGCCTGTGCAAATTCTCTCGAATTCTCATTTTCAGAAAGAAAATTTTCACCAATCAACTCATTCCTGTATGCAATTTCCTTTAACAAAACTTTGTCATTCAGGGTATACCGTCCAACTTTTATTGATCCTTTGATCAATATATAAACGTGATTAAGGCGATCACCAGAATGAAACAGATGTTTTCCTTTACCAATCTTTACAAGAGTAGATTGGTTACTCAACTGTTCTATCTGCATGTCATTCAATGTATTGAATAACTCAATTTCTTTAAGTAACAGGAATTTTGAAGAATGATTCATGAGCATGGCTTTTATACTGTAAGATGAAGCCCAAACCAAATACCCCTACTTTTTCAGAAAATATTTTAAAATAAAATTCACTTTACCAAAACCAGGGAAAAAGATGTTTTAAAACGGCGTATTTTCTTAACATAATTTTAACATTTGAATAAAACTCCAGATGTGCATTTAATAAGTCAACAATGACAGACTTTTTGTATTTCGTACACATACAGAATCCATGATTTATAAGGAAGTTGATGTAATTATGACACTATGGAAACGGAAGCCAATTATTTACTTTGTCCTAAATCACTAATTATTTTGATTCACTCTCATAAACTATTAAACTATGCAGCAAACAGGTATTAAAAACCCTAATGCCTCCCTTCCGGATTATGATATTAACAATTGGAAATATGCATTCTGGAATCTGAATCCAAACGAACTTATAGAACAAACATTACGCAGATCTGAAGGAACTCTGACCCACAATGGCACACTGAGTATAAAAACCGGCAAATTTACCGGCAGATCACCGAAAGACCGATACATTGTCAAAGACAAGAAGACTGAAAATACAGTTGACTGGAATGAAATCAACCAGGAAATATCTACAGAACACTACCTCAACCTAAAAAATGACCTCATTGAATACCTGAACGGCAAAGATCTGTTCATCAAGGACGCAGGATTATGTGCTGATAAAAAACACCAGATCAATATCCGAGTCATAGCAGAACAGCCATACAGTGCACAGTTTGTCCATAATATGTTCATCCGCTTATCCGAAGATGAACTACTACATTTTGAACCAGACTGGGTTATATATGCTGCTCCCGGATTTCAAACAACACCCAAAGACAATGGAACACGTGCTGAAAATTTTTCAATAATCAACTTTACTGAAAAGATCATCCTTGTAGGCGGATCCGGCTATACCGGTGAAATTAAAAAAGGCATGTTTTCTGTTCTTAACTATGATCTTCCAAAGGAAAAAGGAATTTTATCGATGCATTGCTCTGCCAATGTAGGCCAATCTGGAGATTCTGCTGTATTCTTTGGACTGAGCGGTACAGGTAAAACAACGCTTTCTGCTGATCCCCAGAGACAATTGATAGGCGATGATGAGCACGGCTGGTCCGAAGAAGGATTGTTTAATTTTGAAGGAGGATGCTACGCAAAGTGTATCAACCTGACGAAAGACAGTGAACCAGATATCTACAACGCCATCAGGCCGGGAGCCATCCTGGAAAACATTACATTTCACCCCGGATCATGCCGGCCAAATTTTGAAGATGCATCCATAACCGAAAACACAAGGGTATCCTACCCCATTCACTATATATCCAATCATTACAAGGAAGGGCTTGCTGATCATCCCAAAAACATATTTTTCCTTACCTGTGATGCTTTTGGTGTTTTGCCTCCATTATCCAAGCTGAATATATCCCAGGCCATGTATTATTTCATATCGGGATATACCGCCAAAGTAGCGGGAACAGAAGAAGGTGTCCTGGAACCCAAAGCTACTTTTTCTGCATGTTTCGGTGCCCCGTTTTTGCCCCTTCATCCTAATAGCTATGCCAGGTTATTGGGTGAAAAACTCAAGAAACATAAGGTCAATATCTGGTTGGTAAATACAGGATGGACTGGAGGCTCCTATGGTGTTGGACATCGTATTTCACTGAAATATACAAGAAGATTGATCACAGCAGCCTTAAGTGGGGAACTTGATAAAGTATCATTTGCAAATATGGCTGTTTTCAATCTCCAGATTCCATCTTTCTGCCCTGAGGTTCCAGGTGAAATTCTACACCCACGGAATTCATGGCATAGTAAGACAGCATATAACGAAAAACGGATTGAGTTGGCTCAATTATTTATTGACAATTTCCATAAGTATGGTGACAAAGTAGATGAAGACATCCTCCAGGCTTCGCCTGAAGTTGAGATGGCTCTCGTTGAATAATGTGATTGAGTAATTATAAAAGGCAGGATGAATTATGATATCCTGCCTTTTTTTTGTTCCTAGATCTTTATAAATCTCTTAATAACATATTCATCATCAAATCTGAACACAGCCAGGTAAACGCCCTTTTGCCAGTCGTCAACTAATATCTCATTTATACCATTGAAGCCGCTACTCCGATATACTACCCTGGAATTGAAATCATAAACGACGAGATCATCTGGCATCCTGTCTTCAAAAGTCATTGATATATTTTCAGTCGCTGGATTGGGGCTGAGTCTCACAATTTTGTCATTCAGATCAAGATCAGTTGTTGAGGTGATTTCATCTACGAAAAATGAAAAAGTCGAAATGCATCCATTGGCATCCGTAATTTCGACCGTGTAATCACCGGTTAATACATTGAATAGGTCTTCATCATTTCCATATACTTGTCCATCAAAATCGTTGGTCCAGGTAAATGTATATGGTACTGTGCCTCCGGCAACATCTATTTCAATTGAACCATTATCAAAATCAGCACTAGGAGTGATAACCACATTTTCAATAGAAATAGAATCCGGTCTGATAAAATTAAAGGTCTCACTATACTGGCATCCGTTTTCGTCTTCAACAATAACTATTACTTCTCCATCGCACATTGATAACTCCTGGTCATAACTTATCATTGTCATACCCGTACCTCCAACCACATCAAATTCAAGTACACAATCAGAATCATTATAACAGGAAGGATTCACCTGGAGCACATTTTCTATCCCCAGTTCATCAGGTTGTTCTATTATATATTCAGCGGTTGTCGTACAACCAGATCCGGCGTCTGTGACTGTCACAACATATGATCCGGGTGCAAGCATATTATAATCGCCATTTATATCCCAGCTGTAAAGATCTGGTAAAACATCCAGGCTAATTGCACCATCTGCGACACCAAAACAACTGGCATCCTGTGTTTCAACAAGCGATAAATCTATCATGGCAGGTTCCAGGATTGAAACCGTTTCCATAGCGATACAATTTGTTGCATCAATCACCATGATTGAATAAAATCCAGACGGAAGACTGTCATAACTACCTCCGGTTATACTATATGTATAAGGCGGTGTACCTCCGGAAGCCGAAGCTTCGATTACTCCATCCATTGCACCAAAACAACTTGCATCAGTTGTTATAACTGTAAGTTCCAAATCAATATTAACGGTCACTGTAAAACTGCAGATGGCTGTATTACCACATTCATCAATCGCTACATATTCTACTGTTGTCTCGCCTGCCGGAAACCCGGATCCACTTGGCAATCCTTCCGTCATCTCCAATTCATAATTGCAATTATCAGTCACCACGGGAAGCTGGTAATTAATCGTGTCACAACTGTTAGACACGATATTTCCAATCGCTGAACAATCGATTTGTGGAGCTATGGTATCAATAACAATAATATTGGCTGTCCCTACAGTAGAATTTCCTGCTGAATCAAATAATGTAACAGGAAAGTCGAAAGCGAGGATATCATCACAGTCAAAGGAAGGTGTTTCAAACGCCACTGAATCTATACTGCAGTTATCAAAACTCCCGGCATCTATATCTGCAAAACTTGCCGGAGGTGCCTGTCCTGATGAATCCAGGTAAATCGTTGCCTGTTCCAATATAAGTATCGGGGCCACTGTATCACCTATAGAAACGGTAAATGTATCTGTCACAAAACAATTGTTACCATCCAGTAATTCAAATGAATACACACCGGCCATTAAACCGGAAAGTGTATCAGGAATATTGACAATTGTATCCATATCGATTATTGAAGTATCATTGGTTACACCATTAGACCAGGTCAGCTCATAATCACCTACCCCACCACTTACATTTAGTACTATCTCTCCATCACTTGCATCTGCACAACTGGTCTCGGTCACAGATAATAGTTGTGCTTTCAATGTATCTGGTTCTGTCACTAACAAGTCATTGATAATAAGCATGCAGTCATTTGCATCATTTAATTCCACTGAATACAGACCAGCAGGAACCGGTCCAAGTATTTCGGTGGTATCACCGTTGGACCAACTGTAACTTATTGGCGCCGTGGCACCTGTCACCATCAACTGTATCATTCCGGTACTATCGCCATTGCAGGATATATGAGAAATATCAGGCGTTGCAGCAATAGCACATCCAGGACCTGCTTCTACAATAATTGATTCTATAGTCTCACAGTCATTCTGATCAACTACAGTCAGGAAATAAAGGCCACCAGGCAAATTATCTACAGTACTATTCATTCCATTTTCATTAAGTCCTGTTGACCAGTTAAAATTATATGGTGCAGTCCCTCCTGAAGGTGTCGATGTAATACTGCCATCCATATTTCCTAACATGGTTTCAGCAGTAGCTACCATATTCAGCAATAGTAATTCAGGCTGAAAAATTTCGATTTCTTCGATTACTTCACAATTATTATCATCTGTGATTGTGATAAAATACAACCCCGCTTCCAAATCCGCCTGAATACAACCAGGCCCAATGCCATCGGACCATTCGCAAACGAGTGCTCCGGTTCCTCCAAATGCGTTCAATTCGACAAACCCATCACCCTCATCAAAACAACTGACATGTTCGATATCAGGATCGATCTCGATCAGGCTGGGTTCACTGATAAATATGGAAGCCACACCTGAATCACCATCATCATCAGTAACAGTAACGTCATGATTTCCAGCATCCAATTCAACAGCAGTGGCTTCATCTTCACCATTATCCCAGACATAGGAATAAGGAGGTGTGCCTCCTGATACCGTTGCAAATGCAGTTCCATCCTGACCATCGAAACAACTGACATCACCAACATTACTGATCGTGACATCGAGCGGGTCGGTTCCCATGACAGCTACCGTAAGCGTGTTCACCACGATTTTATCTCCACCACTTCCAGATCCATTGGCAAGATTTCCGACTGCATAGAATGTAACATCATCCATGATATTAGGGGCAGTCCAGTCTGCATCCCAGGATACAGATGTCCCTGCACCAAAAAACTGTGCAGGATTATGACCAAAATATTCTCGGCCGCCCTGGGTGAGCAAGGAAGACCCGCCGCCATTATTCGTCCAGTCACCAGCATTGTTGTCATTGGCATCCTGTAAAGCAACCACCTGGAATCCACCTCGAACAGGAGACCCGGTCGATGCATTCAATGTCATTGTGACATTATAAGTTGTATTGGGAGTCACAGTTGAAGGTATACCGGAAATATCTATATCACCGTCAAAACCACCACCGCCACCACCATGACAATTTGAGCATATACCGTCTCCTGGAGCTCCGGTATTACCGGCCGGGTGCTGACCGGAAAAGGAAAGAAAAAGAATGGCCACAATAATAAATGCGCCAATAGCGTGTTTTTTAGATCTGAAAGGCATGATAAATGTTTTGTAATGTTTATCTAAATTATCACTTTGCTTTTATTATTATGACACGATTCCACCAAAAGCACAAGGAACTGATTGTTTCGGACATTTCAATTGCTTTACTGAAGTAAAACTTATTTTATTGATATTTGCAGGCAGCATAAAAAATAAACATCGCATGAGACGATCTATTATTCTATTACTTTTTATTACCGGGTTTATTCATGGAAGTACTTATACACAGAATAATATAACACTTGAGAAGATCTGGAAAAACCGTGAGTTCAGCAATAAGCGTGTTCCCGGATTTAATTTCATGAAAGACGGAAGGCATTATTCCCGGCTTTCCGATAATAAGATCCTAAAATATGACCTTTTAAATGGTGAAATGGTTGCTGAGCTTCTAAATGGTCAAACATTGAAAGACAAGGCCGGGTTCAATGGAACAATCAGAAACTACAGGTTTAACAATGATGAAAGCAAGATTATAATTGAATCAGAATCAGAGTCGATCTACAGAAGATCTTCAAAAGCCTATTTCCACATTTATGATATAAAAAGCCAGGTCTTGCAAGCGGTTTATGAAGAAGACAAAGTCATGTATGCGACCTTGTCACCAGATGGTTCAAAAGTTGCCTATGTCTGGAATAACAATCTTTACTTCCTGGATTTGGAATCAGAAATCACGACACCAATTACCTTTGACGGGAAATTCAACGAAATTATCAATGGGTCAGCCGATTGGGTATACGAAGAAGAATTTTCTTTTGCAAAAGCATTTTTCTGGAGTCCTGACAGTAAAAAGATTGCTTTTATGCGCTTTGATGAAACCGAAGTACCTGAATTTACAATGACCAACTATACCAATGATGTATATCCTGAATATGTCACATTTAAATATCCTAAAGTAGGTGAAAAGAATGCATTGGTCAGTATACATATCTATGATATCAAAAATGATAAGACTTTAATAGCAGATACCAATCCCGGTCACGAACACTACATTCCCCGTATCAAATGGACCAAAAAGGAAAATACATTAATGATATACCGGATGAACCGGCATCAAAACAAACTGGAACTATTACTTGCTGATGCCAACAATGGTGCAACCAGTGTAATCGTCGAGGAGAACAATGAATATTATATAGATATTACAGATGACATCCGATTCCTTGAAAATGGAGACCAGTTTATTTGGTCAAGTGAAAAAAGCGGATTCAATCATTTGTACCTGTACAACCTCGAAGGTAGAGAAATGAGAGCATTGACTTCTGGTGATTTCGATGTGACAAGATTTTACGGTGTAGATGAAAAGAACAAACGTATATATTACCAGGCCGCTGAAACATCTCCTATGGAAAGACAAATTTACTCAGTCAATCTTCGGGGTACGGACAAAGTGATCCTTACTCCACAAAAGGGCTATAACAGCGCACAGTTCAGCAGTACCTTTGATTTTTTTGTGTGCACTCACAGCACAATAAACCAGGCGCCTTCATATAAAGTATATGACAGAAAAATGAATCCGGTAAGAGTCATTGAAGATAACCAGGAGTTGATGAAAAAAGCCAGTGATGTCAATGTCCAAAATGTTGAATTTTTCAAGTTTACCACCAGTGAAAATGTAGAACTCAATGGCTGGATGATAAAGCCTGACAATTTTGATCCAGCTATCAAATATCCGGTATTAATGTATGTTTATGGAGGGCCAGGAAGCCAGCAGGTAACAGACTCATGGAAAGGCTATAATTACTGGTGGTATCAAATGCTGGCCAAACAAGGATATGTTGTAGCATGTGTAGACAATCGTGGTACTGGCGGACGTGGAGAAGAATTCAAGAAAATGACCTATAAAAATCTGGGGCATTATGAGACCATTGATCAGATAGAAGCAGCCAGTTACCTGGGAAGCCTGGGATATACTGACCAGAGCAGGATAGGCATCTTTGGCTGGAGTTATGGAGGATATATGTCTTCTCTTTGCCTTTTTAAAGGCAATGAGGTTTTTAAAGCTGCTATTGCTGTCGCTCCTGTAACCAACTGGAAATGGTATGACACCATTTATACCGAAAGATTCATGAGAACCGAAGAAGAAAATCCCGATGGTTATGCTGATAATTCACCGGTGAATTTCGTTCATAAGCTTAAAGGGAATTATTTACTTGTTCATGGAAATGCTGATGATAATGTTCATTTTCAGAATACAGCCGAAATGGCTAATGCACTTATCAGCAGTAACAAACAGTTTGACACCTATTTCTATCCAAACAGGAATCATGGAATATACGGTGATAATGCCAGGTTACATTTGTATACAAAGATGACGAACTTTCTAAATGATAAATTGAAGCACGGTAAATTGGACAACGAAGTCGTGAATCGTCCATAAACAGAGAAATGGCTAAAGGAACCAAAGAAATTATTAACAGGAAAGCGAAATTTGAATATCACTTTCTACAAGCTTATGAAGCAGGCATTATGCTCAAAGGTACCGAAGTGAAATCATTGAGAAATGGAGAAGCAAACCTGAATGATGCCTATTGCCTTTTCATGAATGACGAACTGGTCGTTAAGAATATGTTTATTGCTGAATATGAAAAAGGTAATATAAACAATCACGAAACGCGGAGAGACCGCAAACTGCTTTTAAAGAAATCAGAACTAAAAAAGATTCAGCGTCGAAGCACAGAGAAAGGATTTTCGATCATCCCTTACCGTGCTTATTTTTCAGAAAGAGGCCTGGTCAAGCTTGAAATCTTTTTGGCCCAGGGTAAAAAATCCTATGATAAAAGACAGAGTATTAAAGACAAGGATGCCAAAAGAGATCTTGAACGCATGAAAAAGCTGGATCAGTAATCAGATCCTGAACTTCAAACCTGCACCGAAAGAGAAAATATTGATTTTATCCCTGTTAGGACCCAAAGGCGATAATACATGATGAAGATATTCTGCTGATAAAAACAAATGCATGTTTTCGCCCAGGTGACGTTGTACACCCATCCCGAATTTTGCATGCATAAATATGTTTTCACTGAATCTTCCACCATTAAATACGGCCTTGGTAAATTCCTTTTGAGATAACCTGGAACGGAATTCTGTTTCCGATCCCTGGGTTCGGTAGACCGGCAAAGGTACATCGAGCTCATCACTGATATCATAATACTCATGAAGCACTAGTCCAAACTGTAATCCAAGACTACTAAATAAAGACCAGTCCTCATTCCTGATAAAATGAAACTGGCTTTGTACAGGCACTGACATCATATGATACCTGATGTTATTAAGGCTTACAACATTAATTCCTTCTTCTGTCTGGTAGGATTCCTTTACTGGATAAGGTGCATAACTGATCCTTGAATAACTTACACCGACCTGATGTTCCCATGGCCCGATGGATTTGGAATAAAATGCAGATAATGAATACCCCGGTGTATAGAGTACTTGCTCATCTAACTGGTAAATCTCGTCTCTTGGACTATTGATCGTATTGTTATTGATCGTGGTACTGATGCTTAACCAGTCTTCATACCTTGAGGTAGTGTTCAATGGAGCTATAACCTGATGTGACATTTCCAAACCATCATCATTTTCATCTCCTTCGGGACTCAATATTCCAAGAGTCTGAATTTGTGCCAGTTGAGCAAGTGATCTTTTTGTTATTTCATTATTGTCATGACTGCTCAGAACTCCTGTTTTTCCGGTTTCGGGCTCATTCGTATAAATTGATGTGCTATTAACCTGACTGCTGGATATTTCTTCCTGTAACTTGATATTTGATTCTCCGGAAGTTGTTTTTAAATACCCGTCTTTGATCTCGTCAGATATGGTATTGTACGATTTTGCAGCCCGGCTATTGCTGTTTGTTTCGGGAATACTGACGATTGATCTGTCCTTGGTTTGATTCAGAATTTCACTTTCATTAAATAATTCATGATGAATTTCTATTTCGGCAATTTGTTGATCTATGTTATCAGTGAAAAAATCAATCTCATAAAAGTTGAAAAACGTGAATAATGAAAGGAAAAGTATGAGCAGTTCTCCGGACTTGATAGCAATGACCTGGTTTCTTAAATAAACCTGTTGTTTATACCTGGAATAAAGGTCCTGCCATGCTGCTGGAGATTGTTGCACTTCATAATTGATCAGACGATCTTTCAGCTTATTATCAAAAGAGTCATCATATCGGCTGTCGCTCTGAATTTTTCTTGATTTGAATAATTCCCAATCTGCCCGCCTAGTGCTTTTATAGTTTTCCAGTTTACTTCTTATGATATCATCAAAACGGTCATCGTTCATATATCAATCCTTTCGCCGTTAGTATTTTTCTAAGTTTTTGCCTGGCTTTGACCAGGTTTGATCTGGAAGTACTTTCTGTAATGTTCAGCATTCCCGCTACCTCCTTATGGCTATGTCCTTCAATAACATACAAATTAAAAACAGACCTGTAGGCTGGTGACAGTTCCTGCAGAGCATTTATAATTTCCTCTTCAGACAGTCTCCCAACAGCATCCTGACCACCTATAGATACCGATTTGGCATTATCTATATTATCTGTACGTCTTCTGCTTTTTTTCCTGTAGAAATCAATAGCGGTGTTTATCATAATCCTTTTGATCCAGGCCTTTAAAGAGGTACCTACCTGGTATTTAGAAATATGTCTGAAAACCTTGATAAACCCCTCATGCAAGATATCCATTGCTTCTTCACTATCTGTAGCATATCTCATACATAGCGGTAGCATTACTGCATAATGATCCTCATACAGTTTACGTAAAGCCCATTCCTCGTTGTTGATACACGCAAGAATAAACTCCCTTTCGCCTAATTGAATGTTAAGGGTTAAATCCATTCTATATAATACAGCGCTATATTATTTCGCCTTTATAATTTGCACTCTTAAAACGTCAGATCAGCAAAATCTGCTGCCGAAATGATCATTTTTATTTATAAGATAATCATTTTATAAAATCTAAGAATGAATACTTTTACAAATCATATACACTTAGTACAGGAACTCCATATATTTGTTACATTATCAACACTATAAACATTAATTAATTTTTTCATATGAGTGATGTGCGCAATTTGGACCTCAATGTTAATAGCGACGATGACCGATTGATGACCCTTGAAGGTATGTACAAGGAGTACTTTCTTGATTATGCCTCCTATGTTATTCTTGAACGTGCAGTTCCGGCCATAGAAGATGGTCTCAAACCCGTTCAAAGGAGGATTTTACACAGCATGAAAAATATGGATGATGGCCGCTACAATAAAGTAGCCAATATCATAGGTCAGACAATGCAGTATCATCCTCATGGCGATGCAGCGATAGGAGATGCCCTGGTCAAATTAGGCCAAAAAGACCTGCTCATTGACACCCAGGGAAACTGGGGTGATGTTCAAACAGGTGATTCGCCGGCAGCATCAAGATATATTGAAGCAAGGCTGACAAAATTTGCTCTTGATGTCGTCTTTAACCCGCAGACCACAGACTGGCAGTTATCATATGATGGGAGGAACAAAGAACCTATAACCCTTCCTGTAAAATTCCCGTTGGTCCTTACACAAGGTGTAGAAGGTATTGCAGTTGGGTTGTCCACTAAAATCCTGCCGCACAATTTTATCGAACTTATAAAAGCATCTATTAAGATTCTTCAGGAGAAAAGAGTCAAGATCTATCCTGATTTTTACACTGGTGGATCCATTGACGTCAGCGATTACAACGCGGGTAAAAGGGGTGGTCGTGTGAAGGTAAGGGCAACGATCGAACAAAGGGATAAAAAAACACTTGCGATAACCGAGCTTCCTTTCGGTGTGACCACCAATAATCTTATTGACAGCATTCTGAAAGCCAACGACAAAGGTAAAATACAGATCAGGAAAGTAACCGACAACACAGCTGCCAATGTAGAGATCCTTCTTGAACTTCAGTCCGGAGTATCTCCTGATTTATCAATGGATGCATTGTATGCATTTACAAATTGCGAAATTTCCATTTCTCCAAATGCTGTTGTCATCATTGATAATAAACCCCACTTTCTTTCTGTAGAGGAATTACTCAAGATATCAACCGATAAAACAAAAGACCTTTTAAAACAGGAACTGGAGATAAAGAAGGCTGAACTCCAGGAAAAATGGCACAATATCAGCCTGGAAAAGATTTTCATTGAAAACAGGATCTATCGTGATATTGAAGAGGCAGAATCCTTTGAAGAAGTTATCAGCATTATCGAAGAGGGGCTCAAAAAATACGTATTCGGACCTTCTGAAAAGACAGGCAAGTCTGACAAACGCATCGCGTTGAACCGGGATATAACCAGGGATGATATCGTAAAGCTAACAGAGATCAAGATCAAGAAAATCTCCAAGTACAATAAATTTAAAACCGATGAAGTCCTTGCACAGATTCTTGAAGATCTCAAACAGGTAAACCATGATCTGAAACATTTAACGGATTTCGCCATTTCCTATTTCCAGAATTTACTTGAAAAGTATGGTGAAGGCAGGGAAAGAAAAACACAGATCAAATCCTTTGATACTATCAAAGCCACAAGAGTAGTTGCTAAAAACGCCAAACTTTACATCAACAGAAAAGAAGGGTTTATCGGTACCGGTCTGAAAAAAGATGAATATATATGCGACTGTTCTGATATAGACGATATCATTGCATTTGCAAAGTCAGGCATATTTAAAGTCGTTCGAAACGACGATAAGGTTTTCATCGGGAAAAACATTCTTCATGCCGATGTGTGGAAGAAAAACGATGACAGGAAAACTTATAATATGATTTACCTTGATGCCAAAACAGGCCGCGCAATGGCCAAAAGGTTCAATGTAACTTCTATTACCAGGGACAAAGCTTATGATCTTACAACCGCTGTAAAAGGCAATAAAGTGCTTTATTTTTCAGCCTACCCCAATGGAGAGGCAGATAAGGTACAAATCCAGTTATCTCCTGGATGCAAAGCCAATAAGAAAGTATTTGAATTCGATTTTTCAAGCCTTGATATTAAAGGACGTGGTTCAAAGGGGAATATTGTTACCCGTTATCCTGTACGGAAAATCACATTGCTCGAAGTAGGCAGTTCATCCCTTGGAGAACAAAAGATCTGGATGGATGAAGTAAGTGGCAGGCTGAATAAAGAAGAGAGAGGAAAGTACTTAGGCAGTTTTGATACTGGCGATAATATTATCGCCTTGTATAAAAATGGCAATTATGAAGTATTTGAATTGGACTTCAATAAAAAACTGGATGCTTCAAATATTATTGATATAAGAAAACATACCGATGACACAGTAATCAGTTGTGTCTATTTTGAAGGTGATAAAGGCTGGACCATGGTCAAAAGGTTTAAGGTTGAAACCCAATCTACAGATCAAACATTCAAATTTATCAGCGAACATAACAGCTCCAAACTCTACTTTGCGACGCTGGATGAAAACCCAATTGTAAATTATTCTTTCAAAAAGAATAAAGTAAAAACAGATGCAAAGCTTAACCTGGCAGAATTCATTGATGTCAAAGGATGGAAAGCATTAGGGAACAAACTTGGTGAATTTAAAATTCTTAAAATTGATCGGGCTACTAACGATAATACACAAAAAACAGACCCTAAATCAAATAGCAAGACAAAGAGCAAAAAAGCTAATAATAATGGGGAGGACAAAAATGAAAATCTTTCACCTGGCGATACGATTGAATTTGATTTCTAGGAAAGATTCGTCTTATAATGTTCTTTTGCATACTGGTAACCTTCCTCCCACCAGGCCGTCATCTGGGAAGGACTGAAGTAAAATGAATAGTCAGTAAGATTACGGGGAGTGAATATGAAATTCACTGTCACATTTTTATTATATATACTTTCCAGGTGACCTATTAATACATCATCATATGCTATTTGTTTCTGCATGAACATAAAAACACGTAATAACAGATCAAATGCATTCGCACTAATGAAGTTTGTTTTTGGCCTTCTCCTTGGTGAAAGAACGATGACGTCTATCTCTGTGGCACCATTATCTATCGCTTCTTCAATAGGGATGTAATTACCAAATCCACCATCAGCATATTCATATCCATTTTTGGATACAATACTCATAAATGGAACAAAACTGCAGGACGCCCACATCCAGTCAAGGAAATCATTATAACTGCAATCTTTAGCATATTTATATTCAACCGTTGATCTTGTAATATTAGAAACAACGGTTATGACTTTTTTTCTGCTTCGTTTTAATTCTTCAAAATCATCCCTGGAAATTGTCCTGGCAATTGTATTTCGGAGATTTTTATGTTCTCCAAAAGTCTTTTTACCCTTGAGAAACATTTTTAAAGTATTGAAATGATTTATCCTTGCTTTTATTTCTCCTTCCTTATTCCTTTTAATCGAAAAAGGACATGTACTGTAGATATCTTTCTGTGACACATTGGTATACACCTTCCTGATCTTGTCAATTTTATTCGTTGCAAGGTGAGGTATAAGTAAGCTTCCGGTTGAAGAGCCAACAAATATGCCGTAGTCTATATTCAGGTCATTGATCAGATATTCCGCAATACCCCCTGCAAAGGCCCCTTTACTTCCACCTCCTGAAATTACAAGTGCTCTCATGACAGCTATTAGTTACAACTTGATCACAAATGATTGGGGTAATACAATATTAATAATAAGTATAATTTTATAGGGTCTATTTTGACAAAATGACTCCTGCAATGGATAAGTATTTTCAATAAATTGCACCTTTCGGGTAATTACATGTTGAACGACCCTGAATCAACGAGTTTCAATCAGAACCATAAACAATTATGAGTAAGGAAAGAAAAGACAAGCACTTCATAAAAAAACCTGTTTACCCGGGAGGGACCGCAGCATTCAAGGCATTCATCAAAAATAATCTGAAATACCCCAAGGAAGCATTGAAGAATAAAACAGAAGGGACGGTTCTTGTAAAGTATGATATTGACTATAAAGGAAATGTTACTGATGCAAGGGTCATGCATAGTTTGGGAGATGGTTGCGATGAAGAAGCTGTAAGAGTTATAAAATTGTTGAAATTTGATATACCTAAAGGACCAAGGAAGTTGAAAGTCCTTTTTCACAAAGAGGCAAAAATCACCTTTAAATTGCCCGTAAAAAAGAAAAAACCAGTTGTAGCAAATCAAAAAATAAGCTACAAAGTGACTGTAAGCAAAAACCCTGAAACAAAAAAAGAGAATAATAAAACTAACAGTTACAGCTACACAATTAAATGGTAAACCTACAATTTATACTTTCGTAGAATTATCTGAACCAATTATCGAACAAGGATGCCACTTTTGGCATTTATAGACTAGATTGTCAAAAAGAAACGATGTATGAAAAAGACCAGCTTACTCCTCTTTATTCTGTTATTCTCAATGGGACTAAATGCTCAATTTGCCGGCTTTGGCGGCAAAAAAGGGCCAAAAGTTAAAGGTAAAATTACAGGGCAACTCATAGATTCACTGACAAATGAATCCATTTCTTATGCGACCATCGTCCTTAAAAAAGCGGGTAAGACAAAAGAAATCAATGGCATGCTTTCTGATGATTCCGGAAAATTCAAATTAAGCGATATCCAGAATGGAAAATATGATCTCTATATTTCCTTCCTGGGTTTTGAGGATAAAAAATATGAATCTGTCGAACTCACCCTGAAAAAACCGGATGTGGATCTCGGTAAAATTCTAATGACACCTACTGATTATCTATTGGATGAGGTTGAGATCAAAGATAAAAGGGCCTTGTTTGAAAATAAAGTAGACAAGATTGTTTTCAATGCTGAAGATGATTCTTCAATCGCTGGTGGTGATGCCACAGAAGTCTTAAGAAAAGTACCGACTCTTTCAGTTGACCTTGATGGCAATGTTTCGCTAAGGGGTTCCCAGAATGTAAGGATTCTTATTAACGGGAAGCCATCCGGTATGTTTTCATCCAATGTAGCAGATGCGTTAAAAATGTTTCCTGCAGACCAAATCAAAAAAGTTGAAGTCATCACTTCGCCCGGTGCCAAATATGACGGAGAAGGAAGTGCTGGAATTATAAATATTATAACGAAGAAAGAAAATATAGAAGGGCTAGCCGGTTCTATAAATGCTACTGCCGGGAACAGACAAAGTAACACATTTATAAATCTGAATGCCGGGAAAGGAAGGTTTGGGTTTAGCTCAAACGGAGCTGTATTCTATTCTTTGCCTAACGATGCAGAAGTTTCATTCACAAGAACAAACCTGGAAGATACTTATACCTACTATAGCTACGATGGATTGACCGAAACATCAAGGCTCGGATTTAATGGATCAGCAAGTGCGTTTTATGATTTTAATGCTTTCAATGCCATCAATACATCTATTTCATACAGAGGTTTTGGATTTGACACAGATGGCACTACAAACGGTTCTTTGGAAGGTCTTGATTTCACCAGGCTAACAGTTGGTGACAATCTTTTTAGCGGATACGACTGGAATACTGACTATACAAAGAAATTTGAAAACAATGAAAAACAAGAATTTTCAGTAGCCGTTCAAGTGTCCGGTAATATTCAGGACCAGAATAATATGGTCGATGAAACAGGAGAGTTTTTACAGACTGGAGAGGTTTATGAACGTACTGAAGATATAATTAATGATGCAGACAACCTTGAAATTACAGGACAGATAGATTATGTACACCCTGTGGGGAAATCAAATAAATTAGAAGTCGGCGCTAAATCAGTGATCAGGCATATTGACAGTTATAGCGAGTTCAAATCTGCTTCGACAATCAGCAATTTATTTCTTTATGATCAGGATGTTTATGCTGGCTATCTATCCTATAATTTCTATTGGAAGAAATTGAATTTTGTGACTGGTTTAAGATATGAAAAAACAGAAATAGCAGGTGATGGAGATGAATCAACCCAGATTTTTTCAAATAGTTATGATAATTTCCTGCCCAATTTTGCTGTAGCCAAATCGTTTAAAAATTTCAGAAACCTGAAATTTGCATACAGCAAAAGGATTCAAAGACCAAGCCTCTATTTTATCAATTCATTCAGGAATTCAACTGATTTCGGAAATATTGTACAAGGGAACCCTTATCTCGATCCCGAGCTGACCAATCAGTATGAAATTTCATACAACACTAATTTCAAAGGAATTACGATTTTCTCAAGTTTATATTATAAGAAATCAACAGAGATCATAGAACAAGTCACCTTACTCGAAGACAACGGTGTATCCTATACCACTTTCTCTAATGTTGGTGAAAACAACTCAATTGGTATCAATATGTTCTTGTCAAAAAGTATTGGCAAAGTTACAATAAGAGGAGGAGGGGACGTTTATACCTATAACGCAACAGGCTTTATTAATGGCATGGAAGTAAGCAACGAAGCACTGTCCTATCGTATTTTTACCAATGGTGAATTTTCATTTACCAGTACGTTAAAAGCTGATTTTTTCGGATTTTTCCAGGCACCCAGGTTTACACTCCAGGGAGAAAATGCAAGTTTTTCAATTTACGGAATTGGATTCAGAAAAGATTTTAAGAATAGCAGTCTTGGAATCAGAATCATTGAACCTTTTGTGAATAACAAAAATTTTGACTCTGATATTACAGGAACTGATTTCAGGCAAGTATCAAGATTCAGCATTCCTTTCAGATCCTTTGGAATTAACTTCAGATACAAATTTGGGAAAGTAGACTTTAAAGAAAGAAAATCCAAGATTAGAAATTCAGATCTTAAGCAAGGAGAAGGTGGAGGAGGTAACCAGGGAGGCCAGCAAGGCGGCGGTGGAATGG